>JAYSVL010000320.1:0-17141 GCA_043718595.1 Gemmatimonadaceae bacterium | reverse complement strand
AAAGCCGCATGCCGCGCGTTGCCGGTACGAACGCGACGGACGAACGAAATCCTGCTGGCGACGTCGCACTGTCCACCAGCGTCCACGTCACGCCACCGTCAGACGTGAGGGCGAGGTTGCGGCCTCGGAGCGCCGGCTGCCGATAGTCCCCTCCGGCAATCGCGCCGTGCTTTGCGTCGCGAAACGCAACGGAAAAAATGCCCGCTGACCTGATGCCCGCCCTGATTGGCGTGTCACTCACGGTCCAGGTTGCGCCGCGATCTGCCGAGTGAAAGACGCGAGCCGTTGCTGCGCCGCCGCTCACGAACCACACGTCACGCGGGCCAAAGGTTGTGATGCCGCTCCCACTCGCTGCGTACGCGCGCTCACCCGGAAGGCAGGGCGGCAAGCGATCAGCGGGCACTTCCTGCCATGTCTCTCCGCCGTCGTCTGTAGTGAAAAGGAGAAAGCGTCCGTCGACCGGGTCGCTCATTACGATGCCGTGTTGGGCATCGAAGAATCGAATGGCGTCAAAGAACGAACCCTTGCGGAGACTCATGTACTTGAGCGACCATGTGCGTCCGCCGTCAGTCGTGCGAAAGATGCGCGACGAATCGGCGATGCTCATCGCATGTGCCACGTTCGCTGACGTCGCCGCAATAGCTCGCAGGTCAAGCCCGGATGCGCCGGGAATCGTGTCGATGGTCCACGTTCTTCCGCCGTTCGTGGTGTGCAGCACCGTGCCGCGCGCACCGCTGGCCCAGGCCACTGTCGACGACACCACACTCAGTCCGCGAAGGTCTGCGTCCGTTCCCGTTGGCCGGATGACCCACTGTGCCTGCGCGGAGGCAGCGCACGCGAGCACGAGAAGCACAGGGCTTACTCTCATGTACTTGCTCATCGAAGTTTTCGTGTGACGTCCAGCATGCGCGCGACCTCATCCTGTGTATTAAACAATGCCGGCGACACCCGCACCTGCTTCAACGCATCGCGCACGGTTACGTCAATCTTCGCCGCGTCAAACGCCGCACGCATCTCGGCCGGCGTGCGCGTGAAATGGAACGTCACAATCGACGACGCGTTACCCTCGGGCGTGAACAGTCGGTGCCCCTGCGCGGACAGTCCGGCGCGCAGCTCTCGTGCCAGCGCGACCGAGTGCTGCTCGATGCGCCCAACACCAATACGTTCGAGGTACGCGAGACCCGCGCCCAACTGGTACACCTCGCAAAATGGCAGCGTCGCGTAGTCAAATCGACGCGCCGTTTTGTACAACTCGAACTGTTGCCCTGGCAACTCCTGCGCCACATGAAGAGCGCCGAAGCGATCGAGCCGAATGCGATCGAGCAGCGCCGCCCGAATAAAGAACGGTGCCACACCGAAGCCGCCGAGGACCCACTTGTAGGTGCCGCAACAGAGGAAGTCCACCCCGGCCTGCTGCACATCAATCGGAAACATCCCGACCGCCTGAATCGCGTCGACGTAACACAACGCCCCATGTGCGTGCGCCAAATCGGCGATGGGACGCACCTCGTGCCGAAAGCCGTTCTGGTGCGACACCCACGACACCGATACCAGCTTTGTGCGCCTGTCAACAAGCGGTTCAAAATCGCGGACTTCGATCACGCCGTCGCGATGTTTCGCAATGCGCAGCTCCACGCCTTTGGTGGCTTCGAGGTGACGGTAGAGCACGAACTCTGTCTCGTAATGCAGCTCGTCGATCACCACATTGTCGCCGCGCCCGAGATCAAGCGCATTGGCCACGATGTTTTCGCCCTCACTGGTGGCAAAGAGAAACCCGATTTCATCGGGCGACGCCTTGACCAGACGCGCGAACTGTCCGCGCACTTCGTTCGTCTTCTTGAGCATGTCGCCGAGCGATACCGGATTGAGCAACTTGCTCTCGACAAACGCGTGACCCGCGGCCGCCACCTGGCGCGGAACGGGCGTGATGTACGCGGAGTTGAGATGCGTCCGTGTGCGCACGACCGGGAAATCGGCGCGCACACCAAGCGGATCGTCGGCACGGCTGACGCGATCGTCGGTGGGGGCTGCAGACACGATGGACGCGGATTCGAGTGCTGGCTCAACTCCGCGACTCGCGGCCGTCGCGGTGAGTGAGGCGGCGGTGGCAACGAACGAGCGGCGGGAGATTGTCATGATACGTAAGACGAATGATGGCGTCAGGTCGGCGGCGCGCCGCGCACGACGTAGTCCGCAGGTGGTTCCTCGTGTCGCAAATGCCGCACGAAATAGTCCCAGTGCACACGATGCACGTAGGGGAGCAGATACACCCGGTGGTTGGCGTCGGGAATGATCAACATGTCGAACGTCTTGCCAGCCTTGATAAGCGCATCGGCCAGACGCAGCGTGTTCGCGGGGCTGACGTTGTCGTCCATGTCGCCGTGGAGCAGAAAAAGCTTCCCGCGCAGATTCTTGACGAGGTTGATGTTGGCCTGACTCTCGAAGTTGTCGGTCTTCTGTACTGTGTCGCGCACAAGCACGCCGGTGTATTTCTCGCCCCAGTGCGTGTTGTAGCTGCGATTGTCGTGGTTTCCCGCCGTGGCCACGGCAACCTTGAAAAACTCCGGATAGCGGAGAATTGCGTCGGCCGAGGCGAAGCCACCGCCGGAGATGCCGTAGATGCCAACGCGTGTGAGATCCATGTAGGGCCGCGTGAGCGCGAGTTGCTGGAGCGCGGTGATGTGATCAGGGAGTCCGTTGTCTCCCATGTTGCCGTACCACGTTTCGCGGAACGCTTTCGACCGATTCGTGGTCCCCATGGCATCGAGGTTCACCACAATGAATCCCAGTTCGGCCAGCGCCTTTGCCTGCGAGTATTGCGAATAACCGGAGGCGAACGCGTTGGGGATGTTGTTCGGGGCGAAGGTCTTTTGACCGGTGAGCCCTGCAGGGCCCGGATAAATATTATCGATGACTGGATAGCTCTTGGTAGAATCGAAATCGTTCGGCTTCCACAGCGTGCCGTACAGGTCAGTCACGCCGTCACGCGCCTTGACGGTGAACGACTCCGCCCGTCGATAACCCGTGGCCATCAGTGCTGACGCATCACCTTTTTCCAGTGTTCGCAGCACGCGTCCGTCCGGCGTACGGAGCACCGTGACCGGAGGCAGGTCCACACGCGAGTACGTGTCGACGATAAAACGACCGCCCGGTGCAACGCGCGCGTTATGCTCCGCGTCTTCCGGCGTGAGCAGCTCGACAGGTGCGCCGTCAATTTTGACGCGATACGCCTTGGCATAGTACGGATCACGTCCCTTCTCTCGTCCAAGTGCAGTGAAGTAGACGGTGCCAGATGCGTCATCAACGAACAACAAGTCAGCCACAAGCCACGGACCCAACGTGAGCTGGCGCTTTACTGTGCCAGCGTTGTCAAACAAATAGAGGTGCTTCCAGCCGTCTCGCTCCGACATGGCCACGGTGCCGCGATCACCTGGGAGCGCGTGAAACGCACTTTGATCCACGTACGTCGCACTCGAGTCGAAGGCGAGCCGCTTACGTGCGCCGGTCCCGGCGTCAACGCGATAGAAGGAGGCAACTTTATCGCCTCTGGTCATCGTCTCATAAAAAAAGCTGCGGCTGTCTGGGCTCCACTCGCCGCCAGGGCGACCCGTTCCACCACCGCCAAAGCCGATGCCCCACACCGCCGCTGGTGTCATGGCCCTACTCGTTTTGGTCGCGATGTCAATCACGTATCGCGTTCCCTGTTCGATCGAGTCGCCGGGGAGCGACAACGTGATGGAATACGTTGCGGGGCGGATGCTGGTCGACGAATACAGCGGAAATGAGCCGATGCCGCGCTCGTCGGTACGCATGACGAGCAGTCGCTTGCCGTCAGGCGACCACACAATGCTCGGCGCGATCTGTGCGCCGGATCGGACCTGCGACGGAAGCGGATCGCTAATGCCGTAGTAGAACGTTCGCACACCGTCGGTTGTGAGCTGCGTCGAGTCACCGCCTGCAGCGGGCTTGATCCAGACGTTGTAGTTCCTGACGAACGCTACCCACTGCGAATCTGGGGAGACGATCTCGGCTGTCGACCGCGCTTTGTACGTGCTGACCGCGCAGTCGTACGTGGCAAGATCGCAGTCGATCCACCGTACTCCCATGCGAAAGCGAATGGTGCGATCGCCGTTCAGTAACGTGACCGTCTGAAACGGCAATTTCATCGGCGCGTACGTTTTGGTCGGCGCCTCCATCTTGGAGAGTGACGCCGCGAGCCGCAGGTGGTCGAACAGCGAGCGCTGCGTGTTGGCCACCGGGTCGACCAGCACGAACTCGGAGCCGCCCGGTCGCGTGACGCGATACCAGAAGCGTACGGAATCGGCGAGCCAGGTCACCGACACGACATCGTTGGCGACGAGTGGTGCGATGTTCCAGGTGAGCATCCGCTCTGCCTTCGCGTAGTCGGGCTGCGCGACGGCGACGGCGGGGCAGAGTATGGCCGCGAGTGCGACCAAACCAACGTGCATCGAGAAAGGCCGTTGAAACGGCCGCCCGTGAGAAAGTCCGGACAAGTAGGTATTGGGGATAGGCATTTGCCGACGAGTGACGACGGACAATGTGCCGCGGCGCGCCCTACTTGACGACGCTCATGCTGCGGATGCGCGGCAACACTTTCAACCGCTGCGGTGGTGCGGTGTCGGCTGGGGACTGCTGAATCTTGCGGACGACGTCCATGCCTTGCACCACATGGCCGAATGCCGCAAACCCCTGACCGTCGGGATTGCGCGTGCCCCCATAATCGAGCTCCGGCTGCGCATTGATGCAGATGAAAAACTCGCTGGACGCACTGCCGGGCATGCCGCGCGCCATGCTGATCGTGCCGTCCAGATGTTTGATGCCGGTTTTGTCGTTGGTCTCGTGTGCGATCGATGGCAGTCGCTTCGTTGAGTCCCCGTCAATCCCTCCCTGGATGACCTCAATCTTGACGGGGCTCGTTGGTTGATTGCGCATTGTGACGACGCGATAGAACGCACCTCCGTCGTAACGCTTCTCATTCACGTAGCGCAGAAAGTTGGCCGCAGTGTTGGGTGCCTTGTCAGTGAACACATCTACCAGGATGACGCCCGCATCAGTGTCGATGCGGACGCGAGTCGGTTTGGCTATCTGCTGCGCACCAGCCGTGTGCACCATCGCGCCGAATGCCAGCGCCGTGACGACGGCCGCGCGCCGCCACAGTGTGCGCGAATATCTACCGGTCATTTGTCGAACCAGAGCGGCCTGTCGAGCAAGATACCGGTCGGTGTGTTGGGGTTGGAGTTAATCTCCTCGTTGCGGTAGAGCACACGCCGCATGAGGCTCGTTGCCAGCGCACCAGCGGGTACGGTCATCGCTGGATACTCCTGCCCGATCGGTCCACTGCGACGCCACTGCACCCACGCATCGGCCGGGCGCATAAAGAGGTCGAGCCACTGCTGACGATTCAGTTCGCGTCGATAGTTGGCGCTCGTGAGCGTCGGCAACGCGTTGATGTACGTATCGAGCGCCGGTGTTGCCACACCAGCCGCGCTCATTGACTCGCGCGTCCCAGCGCGAAACCGTGTATCCGTCGCGCCAAGTCCGCCCGGCCAGAAGCCTCGACCAATTGCCTCGGCTTCGAGCAACAGTTGCTCGGAGTAGGAGAACGACACTTCCGGCAGGTTGGCTTTGAGCAGGTTGAGGTTGACGAGCGACGACCGCGCGGCATCGTACGACTGCACAGGATCGAGCGACACAAACGCTCCAGCAGCACCCGTCCCTGGCTGGAAGTAGATCGGCATCCGCGGATCGTTGAATGGCACCATTTCGTTAAACATCACGTTCGCTGCGTACCAGTCAGACTGCACACCGCCGCGGAAGATGGCGGTGAACGAGAAGCGCGGATTCTGCCGGCCCGGTGTATCGAAGTACGGGAACTTCATTTCATCGCCACGCGATGCGATCATCGGCTGCGCCGCCATTGCGCCGATGGCCGCGTTCTTGGCTGGATCGGCATCGACCATCGTCATCAAGATGCGGAACTTGAGCGAGTTGGCGAAGCGACGCCACTTCGTCATATCGCCGCCGTAGTACAAATCGTTCGGCGCGACAATACGTGCAGAACTGGCGTCGATCGACGCAAGCGCTTCATCGAGCAGCTTGATGCAGCCGTTCAGCACCGCTTCCTGTGAATCGAACTTCGGGAAGTCCACCGAGCCCGCCGCTGCTTCCGAGAACGGGATGTCTCCCCACAGATAACTTGTCTGCGAATACACGAACGCGGTGTAAATCTTGAGCTGTGCAATGGAGTTGTTGGGCTTCGGCGTGCGCGCGGCCGCGTCGTTAGTGGCCAGCACTAGGTTTTTGAGCACATCTGTGTAGATGCTGCCCCACGCACTCCGGATACGTGTTTGGTCGTATCGCGCCTGTTCGAGTCCCCAGCGTCCACCAGACGCCCACATCTGACTCATCAGGGCAATGGGCCACGTAAGTTCGCCGACACGCAGCAGTGAGAACTTCACCTCAGCGCCGGTGAACAGCAGCGCCGGATCGGCCGTCGTGGATCGATTGGGATCGACATTAAGTAAGCCATCGGAGAAACACGACGTGGCGGGCACGGCGAGCAGGGTGACCGCAGCGGCTTGCGTCACACGACGCGCGATCGAGTGTCGGAGGGATGTCATAGAAGAGGTCATGGTCAGGAGTTCAGGAGTGATCGCTTAGAACGTGAGACGGAGATTGGTACCGAAGGAGCGCGTTGACGGAATGTTGTTGCGCTCAATGCCCTCGCCGATCAATCCGGTGCCCATCACGTTCGACTCAGGATCGATGTGTGGGACCTTGCTGGAAATGAGCCAGAGGTTGCGCCCTTCCAGCGACCACGTGGCATCGCGTGCACCCAGTCGTGAGGCCCAACTCCTGGGCAGCTTGACGCTGAACTGCACTTCACGAAGCTTCGCGAATGACGCATCGAACACGTTATTCTCGGGGCTCAGTGAACTGTCGAGGTTGCCCCAGTACGCCTGCACGCTCGACACCGGCACGTCATTCTTGCGCGTGGAGCCATCGGCGTTGCGAATGAGGCCCGGCTGCACAAAAGGTGTGCGGTCTGCTGTTTCGGCACCGGTGCCTGACGAGCGGAGCGCAGACACGGTGCTCGATGCGATAACGCCGCCACGTCGTACATCGACGAGGAACGACATGGACGCGTTCTTGTAGCTGAACGCATTGTTGATTCCGCCGATCCAGTCCGGATAGATGTTGCCGAGCAATTTTCGCGGGCCGGAAATGCGGAGACCGTTTTGCGGATTGATGATGAATTGCCCGGAGGCCGAATCGCGCAAGAATCCGACACCTTGCAGGTTGAACGTTGTACCAGGTCGCGCGACAACAAAGAGTCCGAACCCGTCACCCGACGTGACCGAAAACTCCTGCAGTCCCGGCGCCAGTTTTTCGACAATGTTGCGGTTGCGCCCATAGTTCGCGTTCACCTCCCACTTAAACCCGTCCTTGGGCCGTTGCAGTATCGTATAGCTGATCTGCGCTTCAACGCCTTTGTTGGAGATCTCGCCGACGTTGAGTCGACGTGCACTGAAGCCTGTGGTCTGTGGCACCGCGAGCGAGACGATCTGATCGTAATTGCGCACGCTATAGTACGTGAGATCGACCCCGAGACGATTCTGCAATACGCGAAACTCGCTACCCAGTTCGTACGACTTTTGCTGTTGTGGACGAAGGTTGGTTGGCGGGATGACGTTCGTGGCACCAAAGGCCGACGCGCCGTTGTATGGGAAGTTCTGGTTGAACGTATAGATGTCCGACTGTTGCGTGAGCGGCGAGTAGGTGAAGGCCAGCTGGTACGGCTCTTCGTCCGAGCCCACGTTTGCCCAGTTCGCACGGAACTTGGCAAAGTTCACCGCCCCACTTTTAAAGATGCCGAGATCACGAAACGCGTCTGACGCAACGAACCCGGCACTCACCGACGGATAGAAGTAGCTGTTGTTGTCCACCGGCAGTGTGGACGACCAGTCATTGCGGCCCGTGACATTCACAAACAGGTAATCGCGCCAGGCAAGCCCGACATCCGAGTAGGCCCCGTAGAGCTGGCGTTCCGAGTAAAAGTTTGTCGCCGCGTTGACGTTAGCGTTGGCTTGTGTGTATAGCTGATCGATGTTGAGCCCTTGGCTGAACACACGCTGGCGCTTGAATGTGCGCTTGTTGAAATTGTGGCCAACCACGGCTTTCATCGTCAACGATGTCGCCAGCTGCCGGGTAAACGTGCCGATCAGGTCCGTGTTCAGCTCACGTTCATTCAAGTTCTGCGTGTCGAACTCGCCGTCGAGCCGACCTCGTGTACCCTTGCGCGTGATAAACCGCCGCCCTTCGATCGCGATGTCCGTGCCTGCGCGGAAGGCGATGTTGAACCATGGTGTGGCGTCGTACGACAGGTACGAGTTACCGAACAGACGATCGGTCGAGTTGTCGAGTCCGTTGTTGTCGGACACCCAGTACGGGTTGTTGCTCGTACCTGTGCCATCAATCGACCCGGCGCGACCGTCCGGGCCGACGCGATTGGCGCGGAGGAATTCGGTGGACAACGTCCGTGATGCGAACGTCCAGAGTGACGTCGGGATGCTCTGTCCGTTCTGACCTTGCGACGCGCGCCCGTCCGAATTGGAACGCACATAATTGGCCGCCACGCGCGCCGTAAACTTCTCCCGAAATCGCTGACCCGCGTTCAGCGCGAGCGTGTAGCGCTGGAGTTTCGAGTTTGGCACGATGCCACTTTGTCCAAGCCACGTTCCGCCCAGTCGGTAGTCACTCACCTCGCTGCCGCCGGACACTGACACGGCATGCACGTTCGTCAAGCCGGTCTGGAAATAATCGCTGTAGTTTGACGGGTCTGCGGCGAGGGAGACGGTGTCACCATAAAAATTGGCCACCCGCTGCCCGGTGATTTGGGGTCCCCAGCCGTTGCTCAGGTCTTTGTTATAGACGCCGAGCGCGCCTTGCGCCCATTCGTTTTGAAACGACGGCTTTCTGAAAATTGCATCGGAGCGTGTGCTGCCGTTGTACGTGAATCGCGGCTGACCGGCGAACCCACGCTTCGTGGTCACCACAATCACGCCGTTTCGCGCGCGCGACCCGTAGAGCGCGGATGCAGCCGCGCCCTTGAGGATCGACATCGACTCGATGTCGTCCGGATTGATATCCTGCGCTCGGTTGCCGACGTCAACACCACCGGTGACAATCTCGGTTTCTGTGCCGGCAAACGCCGAGTTCGAGATGGGTACACCATCGACAACAAACAGCGGCTCCGACGCGGTAGCGATGGAGTTCACACCGCGAATCACGATCTTGCTGGAACCGCCGACCGTGCCCGACTGCTGCGTGATGCGCACGCCCGCAACCTTGGCAGCGATACTATTAAGTACGTTGGAGCTGCGGGCCACGGTGAGCTTCTCAGGCTCGACCTGGGCAATCGCATACCCAAGCTCCTTGGTCTCGCGCACGATGGCGTTCGCGGTGACGACGACATCGGAGAGTGTGTTGGCCGACTCCTCGAGCACCATGTTGATGGTCGTCCGGCCGGCAATCGGCACATCGACCGGCTTGAACCCGAGCAAGCGGAACGTGAACGTCTCTGTCCCCGCCTGGTTCGGCAGTGGCAACCGGTACTCACCGCTGGCGTTGGTGATCGTTCCGAGCCGCGTGCCGCGCACGATGACGTTGACGCCCTGCAAGGTTCGCCCGCCGTTCGACGAGGTGACTTTGCCGGAGATGACTCTGGTGGATGTGCTGGACTGCGCGTGCGCCGCGGGGAAGGGCGCCAAGAGCACTGCCGCGCACACGCAGGCGCACCACGCGGGACCGCGAGGGTTTGTTCTCATGACATCTGGATAATGAGGGGGCGGGCTGCAGCGGGGACGTCTGCCGATTGCTAACGTGCGAGCCGCTGCGCCAATAGTCAAGACAAACGTCATACCATTGGCCCAGTGTCCTGTGCGCACCAGCTCGCCGCAGAGGGCGTTCGTCATACTGACGCGACCAGTGTCACGTTATTCGATGGACTGCACCACCACTACGGCCGTTCCGTAGCAGAGCACTTCCGTGACGCCCGCCATGATCTCGGTGGCGTCGTAGCGAACACCAATGACCGCGTTCGCACCCGTAAGGTGCGCCTGCTGCAACATGGTGTCGAACGCTTGTCGTCGCGTGCGTTCCGCCAGATCGGTGAAGAGCGAGATATCGCCGCCGCGCATGGTCTGGAACGTCGCGCCGAGTGTGCCAAACAACGAACGCGACCGCACCACGACGCCGCGGACCACGCCGAGTGATTGTGTGATCGTACAGCCCGGCAGTTCGAACGCCGTGGTCGTCATCTCGAGCGGAACGTCGCGCGTTTGCGTGCGAACGACAGTGGACACGAGGAATCTCGGAGTGAAAGGGAACGCGCCCCGTCACTGCAGCGCGCCATCGGCTATCGATTATTTTGTGGTGTGCGCTTTAACGTAGCACGGCGACATTCGCTGTGCGTCGATCTGGTCCCTCACCATGTGGCCGTGACGTCCACTCGATTCATCTGCGCCTGCTGCACGATGTGGCTGCTCACAGCCTGCACATCGTCGCCAGAAACGGGGCCTCTCGTGCCGCCCACACCTACCAGTGCGGTCTCGCCGAGCATCTCCACGGTCAGTGTCACCGCCGACACGATCGCGACGGGCCGGTCGGTAGTGATCAGCGTCGTACTGCGCACGACAAGCGGCGCGCCACTGGGCCAGAGTCTTGCCGTGACGATCGCGCTCAGCAACGGGTCGAGCACCGGAACGTTGAGCGCCGTCCGCTTTTTCGCCTTCGATTCGAGCTATCGCGCCACATTTACCGGCGAAACGGTTGGCACGACACTTCGCGTTAGCGCCACGGCGGACGGCGTGCCACTCACCACGACGCGATCGCTTGTGGTACGCACGGCAGGACCACCAGTGTTCACGTTCTGTTCGAACACCGGGGAAGTGTGCGTCTTTACCGGGCGACGCGACGTGCGACTTGTCGCGACTACTGGTCAGGCGTACACGCAGGAGTTTTATGGGTCGGTGCCATGCGCGGCGAGCGGGTACGAACGCGGCTTCACCAGCACGCCGACAGGAAACTATGTGCGATGCGAGATCGGCGAACTGAAAGTGCAACCGCTCACCAACGTCATGTCTGGCATGGCAGGACTTGACGCGGCCACGCTGTTCATTCCGCTCGGTGACGGTGGCGTGACTCGGCAGCTGCTTCGGCCGTCCGCGTTTGTCAGCGTGGTGACCGGCGAGGGAAGTTTCCGCATGACGTGCGAGCTGGCGACGATGGCCTTCTTTGACCCGATTGTCTTTCCCAACGCGAACAACAGTTCGCATCTGCACATGTTCTTTGGCAACGTGGCGGTGTCGCCGACGTCAACACCGTCGAGTCTCGCGTCGAGCGGTGCGGGTAGTTGCTCCGGCGGCACGGTGAACCGCACGGCGTACTGGGTACCGGCCGTGTTTGATGTGCGCACCAGTGACGTGATTCCGCCGGCCGCGGCGACCATCTATTACAAGACGGGGTTCAATGTCGATCCGGCGACCGTGCAGACGATCCCCACGGGACTGCGCATGATTGCCGGTGACGCAACGAACACGAGTCGCGTGCAAATCGTGAACCAGCTACCCGTCGCATCGTGGGACTGCGAGAACACAGCGTCGACAAACACCGGATCGGTCCCTGCATGTCCGGTTGGCGACGTGGTACGCTTGTCGATCAACTTTCCGCAGTGCTGGGACGGCACCAACCTCGACTCACCCGATCATAAGCAACACATGGCCTACCCCGACTACCGGAGTGGAGCGCGATCCACCTGTCCGGCGAGTCATCCGGTGATGTTGCCAATCATCAGCGAGATTTTTCGCTGGCCGGTGTCGGCGGGCATGAATACCAACTTCTGGCGGCTCACTTCCGACATGTATCCGATCAGTACACGCGGCGGCTTCTCAGCGCACGCGGATTGGATGCACGGCTGGGCGCCCGAGCTGCTGAACACGATCGTCATGCGATGTCTGCAGCAAGGTCGTGACTGCGGTGTGAATCAGTTGGGTGATGGGCGCGAGCTCTACTAACAGCTTTGGGCGCGACGAGCGACTTACGACGCGTCTTTGGTAAGTGCCGCCGCGGCGCCCGTCAGTTCGCGTTCCTGCGCGTGCACTCGACTCGACGTGAGCAGGCGATGTGTTGTGGCGCCGGTGATCAACCGCACACCGCGTTGAAACGTGAAGTACTGGTAAGCCCACTGCACAAGCACGGTGAGCCGATTGCGAAAGCCTGCCAGGTACAGAATGTGAATGAACAGCCAGGCAAGCCACGCAATCCATCCCTGCAATCGCACGGCACCGATCGCCGCGACCGCGCGATGTCGCCCTATCGTCGCCAGATCGCCCTTGTTGAAATAGGCAAACGGTGTCCGTGCCTCGCCGCGCACGTCGCGCACAATACATCGCGCGGCGTGTTGTCCCATCTGGTTCGCTGCCGGTGCAACGCCGGGCACCAAACGACCGTCCGGCATGGTGACCGACGCGAGATCACCGACCGCAAAGACGTGCGCGTCATTGGGCAACGAGAGATCGGCGGCCACTTGCACGCGTCCCGCGCGATCGAGTGGCGCGCCGAGTTGGTTGCCGAGCGGTGATGCCTGATTGCCGGCGCCCCAGAAGACGGTGTGCGCGAGCAGGCGTTCGCCATTCGCCAGCGTCACGCCTTCATCGTCGACCGCTGTCACCGCCGTATTGGTGCGCACTTGAACACCGAGCGAGATGAGATCGCGTTCAGCGCGCGCGCTCAGTGATGCGGGGAACTGCGGTAACACACGCGGCCCTGCTTCCAGCAACACGACCCGTGATGTTCGCGGATCGATGCGACGAAAGTCATGCTTCATCGCCTTGCGGGTGATCTCGGGGATCATGCCGGCCAGCTCCACACCCGTTGGCCCACCGCCGACAATCACGAAGGTCATCAGCGCGTCGCGCTGGGTGGCGGCACTGGCGCGTTCCGCGGCTTCAAAGCTCAACAGAAACCGACGACGCATTTCGAGTGCGTCTTCAATACTCTTGAGACCCGGTGCGCTGGCTTCCCATGCGGGATGCCCGAAGTAGGCGTGACGCGCACCACTGGCAACGATGAGATAGTCCCACGCGACCGTCGACGTGCCACCATCGAGCGTCAGCGCGTGCTGCGCAACGTCGATCGAATCCACGTCGGCCATAATCACCGTCGCATTGCGCTGATGGCGGAGCAACCAGCGAATGGGAACGGTGATGTCTGCGGGGTTGAGCACAGCCGTGGCCACCTGATACAACAGCGGCTGAAACAGATGATGATTGGTGCGATCGATGAGCGTAATGCGCACATCACATTTGGCGAGACCGCGCGCGGCGGAGATGCCGGCAAAACCACCACCGATGATGACGACGTGCGGCCGCGGGTCTTGGGCGTGGGTGCTTGTCGTCCGGGTGCTCGTGTTCGGCTCAGCGATCGGCATTGTCTTCACTTGTGAAATATTTCACAAGGACCGGAGGCGGACAAGTCCGGCCCCACCGCGCAGCAGGGACACTCCTAAGAAACAGCGGAAAACTGTCCTGTCAGGATGACAGATTCGCCTGTTGCTCGGGCGATGTCTCGCGATCACAGCGCGTACATTCGCTGAGAACTGCGAACGAGAACGGCACGCTGAGAGCCGAGGGCGGCACAGCTGCGAGCGCCGTGCCGTCGAGCACCCGCGAGTTACCTTTTCAAGGCATCGACTGGCGGTGTCGGGAGCGGCGGCGATGCGCCGGCCTCCGATGTCATGGCGCCCAGGTATCCAGGCAATTCGACGCCGGCGATATCGCGCAGCACCTGCATCATCGGCGGCATCGTGCGCGCCATGTTTTGGAGAAAACCGGCCGCTCCGCCACCAGGTGTTCCCGCGTCCCACACGACGACCTTGTCAAACTTGATGTTGGAAATCGCTTTGGCTGATGTTTCCGCCAGTGTATCAAGGTGGTCAACCATCATGAGCTGAAACGCTTCTTTCGCGCCACCGGCAGCGGCGACGAGTTCCTTCATGGCGTCGGCGCGCTTCGACATGATCTCGTACTGGCCTCGCGCCTCGGCTTCAAGCTTAAGAAAGATCGATTGCGCTTCCGCCTGGGCCTGAATGAGTTGGCTTTCTGCTGACGCCTGCGCCTCCACAATCGTGCGCGCCTTTTCAGCGCGCGCCGGCGCCTCGAGTTCTGCCCGACGCTCTGCCTCAACGCGCTCCAGCATCGCCAGTGCCGTTCGCGCCAACGCACGATTCTGCGCTTCCTGCACCGACGCTTCGGCTTCACGCTTTTTGGTTTCCGATAGCTGATATGCCTCGGACTCGCGCACTTGCAGGGTTGCGCGACTGGCGGCCACCAGCGCCATCGACGCCGCTTCTCCCTCAATCGCCTTGGCTTCGTTTTCCGCGATGCTGACGCGACGCACGCGGTCCGCGTCCTTGATCTGCGCATCGCGTTCGAACGCTGCCCGCTGCTCACCAACCTTCTGCTCGCGCTCCACTTCGGCGACGCGCACCAGTTTGTCGCGTTCGGCTTCGCGCATGCCGATCTCGCGAATCTTGTGTGCGTTGGCGACCAACACCGCACGGTCGCGTTCCGCATCGGCAACACGCACTTCACCCAGCTTTTCCTGATCCGCCACATCGCCGCGTGCCTGCTGCACCGCCATCGCCGCCGCCTTCTTGCCGATCGCTTCGATGTACCCCGAATCGTCCTTGAGATCGGTGATGTTCACGTTGATGAGCACCAGGCCAATCTTCCGCAACTCTGGCTCCAGCGACGTTTGAATGCGATGCAGAAACCCCTCGCGGTCGCGATTGATCTCTTCAATGCTCATCGACGCGATGACCTGCCGGAGTTGACCGAAGATGATGTCTTGCGCCTGCCGTTTGATCAGCTCGTGATTGAGACCGAGCAGTCGAATCGCGGCGTTCTGACGCACCGCCTCTTCGGTGCCAATCGCGACGGTGAAGACGCTTGGGACGGCGACGCGAATGTTCTCAAGGGACAGCGCATCCTTGAGGGGAATGTCGATCTGAATAGGTTCCAGTGAGAGATACGCGTACTCTTGCACGACCGGCCAGACGAACGTTCCGCCACCAGAAATACATCGCGCGGCGCCATCACCAGACACGCGACCGGAGATGACCAAGACACGATTCGCCGGGCACCGCTTGTAGCGCGTGACAAAGAGGAACGCGAGACTGACGATCACGGCGAGGCCAAGCGCTGGCGCAATGAGCGCGAGGGAAAAACTGTTGAGTACCGATTCCACCGAAGCGCTCTGTAGCAACAGGTTAGGCATTGTCGTCTCCGTCGTCGAGAATTTGAGGTTGTGGAACTACAATCACTGTCGCCGGCGCAATCGTATCAACCACCAGCACGCGCGTCCCGGTGGCGATGCCGTCCTCCGACGTCATCGCATCAAACTCAACCACACGTGACTGCACGGTCATGTGCACCTTGCCAGTGCCACTCCGATGTCCCGGGATACCGAGATAGACGTCGGCGGACAGTCCCACAGCATTGTGCAAGCGAAGCGTCTGATCACCGTCCAATCGGCGCATGCCGCGCATGGCGAGTGCGACACCGACAGCAGCGAGCGATGCCGCCGCCGTGGCAATCGTCAGCGCGAACACTGCAGGCAAGCCCAGGCGCGTCGCTGCTAAACCGCCAATACCCCAAAATGCGACGCCAGCCGATGCGACGCGGAGATTGAGTAGTTGCAGCCCCTCGCTGGCCGCGCCATGACCAATCATGTCATGCGGAGCATCGTGATCGAGCCCGAGCAGCGACGCGCCCAATTGCAGGACGACGACGCCTCCCCCGAGCAGAATGCACGTCCAGAATAGCGTAGTCATTGGTGACTAAGGTGCAGCCGCGCGCACACGCGGGGAAGAGCGGCCAGCGCCGGCAAGCCCAGGGCGTGCTCATGCATCCAACGGAGGGATGGCCGACGTATGTGCAATACTCTCGCCTTCCCTTTATCCGTCGTGGACGCCCTCTCCCTGCGCTTTCCCGCAGTTGCCTTCGCCGCGCCGTCGTCCCCCGCGGGTCGAAGCCGCGCTGACGCGTCGCCGGTTTTTCATTTGCAACCGCCGACGACACCCAACACGGACCACGACGCGGCCCTGATCGCGATGTTCGCGGGCGGTGACGAGCGTGCGGCGGCCGTTATATATGACCGCTTTGCGCCGATGCTGATGGCGGTCGCGTTTCGCGTCACGCGCTCGCGCGCGGATGCGGAAGAGGTGGTGCTCGAAACGCTCGAACAGGCGTGGCGTCAAGCGCAACAGTACGAGCAATCGCGTGGATCACTCGATGCGTGGCTTGCCATCATCGCGCGAAGTCGTGCATTCGATCGCATGCGCACCGATCAACGGCGCGCGCGTCATATTACACCGATCGACGACCAGCCCGGCGGCGCGTTGCTGGAAGCGATCGACGATGGGGCGTTACCCAGCGAAGCCGCCGAGGCGTCCGATGCCCGTGCTGGCCATCCTCAAGGCCGACGTGCCGACAGAGACTGGCGTGCAGTTCTTCTGGAATGTGCGTCAGAAGCGTGGTATGGTACACGCGTTTCATCTCCCGCCGGCACCGGCTGGACGCGCCTATCAGGTGTGGGTGATGAACGAGTCCACAGCGACGTCGGTGCGCGTGTTCGATTCCGGGGAAGATGGTCACGCGCTTGTTGAAGAGATCGCGCTGCCCGATTCGCCGAACGGCGTCACGTCGGTCCTGATTACGGTGGAGCCGGCGGGTGGATCTCGTCAGCCCACGACCGCGCCGATCTTGCGCGGCGGACTTCGGACGCAGGGCTCGTAGCGGGACAACTGTTCACAGCAACACGCACTGACGACGAGCAACAGACAACAAGCAACAACAAATAGCCACAACAAACAGCAACAAACAGCAACAACAAACAGCATTTGACGCAGAGGACGCGCAGAGACGCGGAGGAGCGCTGAACAACTACTTTTTAATTTTAACTTTGGGTCTTCCGGGAATTTAGGGAAAGAGTCGTGACAAATGTGCGGTGATTCGCCATGGTAGACGCAGGAGGGGGCCATGAACGAATCCGTATCGCGG
>JAYSVL010000319.1:0-5157 GCA_043718595.1 Gemmatimonadaceae bacterium | reverse complement strand
GTGCAGGCGGAGCGCGAGGAGGACGGTGTGGCGCGGCCGTATGCAGTGCTACAGGTCGGCGACACCGGAGTAATCGATGATAGCTCGCGTCGTCGCGTGCTCGACCTGCTGCACGACGAACCGCCATTTCGCACCAGCACGCCAACCGCGCAGGCCCTGGGCGCGCGCGGCTACGTCAGCGCCGATGCGATGCCGGGCGTCGGCACCACGTATCGATTGCACTTTCCGGCCGCGCAAGCGATACCGTCGGCGATCGCCACAGCCAGCGTGACCACGCCGGTCAAGCGCGTCGTGCTGATCGCGCGGGATCCGCAGTTCCGTGACATCACGCGGCGCATGCTACAGAAGCTCGACATCGATGTCGTGATCGCCGAATCCGGCGACGACGCCCTGACCGCACTCGATTCGGAAGCGAACGCGTCGTGGGATGTAGTGACGGACTTCGTAGTGCACGGGACGTCCGGTCTCGCGCTCATTGATGCATTGCGCGCACGTTCGTCGCCGGTGGTGGTGCTGGCGGGGTCCGACATCGAACCGGCCATGCGACGCGAACTGGAATCGCGTGCGGTGCATCGCCTGGAGAAACCGTTCACGATCGGCGAGTTGGAGCAAGCCCTGCGATCGGCACGCTCGGCGATGAGCGATCGCGTCTCGCGTTAAGCGCGCGGTTTGCTACAACAGCCGTTCCTGTCCGTCGTCACTGCGTGGCACGACATGACAGGCGCGACAACGCGCTTCGTACGAGTCGGCCGCGCCAACCATGATGGTTGGGGAGTTGTACATGGCCGGCTTCCCGCCAATCAACCGCTGATTGCGACTGGCCGGTGCGCCGCACAACACGCAGATCGCGTGCAACTTGTCCACGACCTCCGAGACGGCCATCAAGTGCGGCATGGGCCCGAACGGTTCGCCGCGAAAATCGGTGTCGATACCAGCGAGAATGACGCGACGTCCTCGTTCCGCGAGCGCCGTGGCGACCTGCACGATCCCCGAATCGAGAAACTGGGCTTCATCAATCGCGATCACTTGCGCCGCAGGGTCAAGACGCGAGGTGATTTGTGCGGACGAGTCGACCGGCGTCGCATCCACGCTCCGCCGGTCGTGACTCGAAATCGCCAGCAGCCCAGCGTAGCGATCATCAAGGTGTGACTTGAACAATTGCACGCGTTTGCGGGCGATCGTGGCGCGCCGAACCCGACGCATGAGTTCCTCGGACTTGCCGCTGAACATCACGCCAGCGATGACTTCGATCCAGCCACCGGACGTCTGGAAGCCACCGTTCATGCTTTAGCGCTCTGGTTCGCGCGGTGCGTCAGACGAGCGGTCGCGTTTCGCATGCTTCATGCGCTCCGCCCGTTCCGACCATTCGGCCGTTCCTTCCGCTCGTTCGCTCACTGGCCGGTCACCAAACGCACGACGCACTTCGTCTGGGCGAGGTGGACGACCCGCACCGGCGCGTGGCGCACCACTGCGGTCGGCGGTCCGCGGTCCTCGATCGTCGTCGCGCGCGGGACGTTCGGTGGCGCGCGGCGCACTGTCACCTCGATCAAAACTGCGCGGCGTGCGTTCGGGACGATCACTGCGATCGAATGGGCGCGCAGGCCGGTCAGTATTGCTCCGCTCCGCACCTCGTGCACCACGATCGGCGCGATCAGGTCCGCGCAGCGGCCGATCGCCGCGTGGCTTGTCGCCAAACTTGGTCTCGCGGGGCCGGTCGCCGCGCGGTGGGCCAAAGCTGCGACGTGCTGGTGCACTGTCCGCCGGACGATCATCGATCCGTGCGCTCAGCCGTCGACCGCGCAACGTCACTTCGGCGAGACGCTCAACCGCTTTCGCCGCATCCTCGGGCGCAAGCTCGACGATCGAGTGCGACTCAAACAGCTCCACGGTGCCGATGCGCTCGCCGGGAATGCCCACTTCATTGGCGACCGCGCCAACCACATCGCCGACGCGCACGTTGTCGCGTTTGCCCACGGCCAAAAAGACGCGCTGTTTGCCACTCTCACTGGGCGTGGCGCTTTGCGGCACCATCGACAACGTCCGCGCTGTCGACTTCGTTGCTGCCGTGGCAACCTTGGCACGTAACGCGATCGTGTCTCGACGCGCGCCTTCATAGAGCCGAAGCGCCGCCGCCGCAATTTCGAGCGCATCATGCGAGTCGAGCAAGGGCGCCAGCAGTGCCATCTCGCTGGCCGATGCCCCACCAGCGGCGGTCAGCGTTGACCGCAGTGCCGTTCGCAGCATACGCACTCGAGTCTCGGCCGCCTCTTTTCGCGCGGGCGGACTCCATACCTCGGCAAGCCCATTCGTCAACCGGCGGAACGCTGGCAACTCGTCAGGCAGCAGCAACACGACCGCATCAACCGGCCGCGTGGCGATGGCTTCGCTGAGTGCTTCCAGCGTTGCGGGCGTTTCCCAGAGCACCACCAGCGCGACATGTTGCGACGTGGGTTGTCGTACGACTTGCACCAACGTGCCGTCGATGAGCACACCGATCCGTGTGAGCGCCCGCTCTGCGTCGCGCATGCTCGCATCACTCGCGGCGACAACGACGACCGATGGTGGATCGGCCGCATCGAGAATGGCGCGTAACGTGTCCGCCCGTCCCGCATGCGACGTTATCGCGAAACTTGGCGTCATCGGCAACGGGGCATCGTTGATTGGCGTCGGCGTCATTCGACGCGCACGTCGTAGGTGCGCTTCGAGAAACGCGTCGGCCTCCGGTGACTCCTCTTCGAGTGTCACAATGCGCTGCAGGTCGTCGGGCGTGTCGCCGAGCAGTGATTGCAAGGACTCAAGACCACCGTCGCGCATAATGTCGTCGAGACCGATGACGACGATTGCCTTGAGTGCATCAAGTCGCAGCGCAGACGCACGACGAAGTTCGAGCAGTTCGGCGGGAGTGCCAACCACCACGGCCACCGGTCCGAGCGCCAGCACGCGTCGCGCACGTGGTACCGCGCTCACCGGCACAACGCGCAGTGCATCGTCGGCGAGGATGACGCTCGCTTGTTCGGCGGCACTGAGCGCTTGTTCCACCGTTGGCGTGACGACCACACACGCCGGTGACATCCCGAGCGGTTCGCCACGGCTTCGCTCGAGTCCAGGACGCATGGCGGCGGCCATCATACGCAGATCCACCGGCCCTTGCAGCACCACGTGCTGACTCCGCGTCGCCCCCGGGGTCTCCCGTTCTTCCTCTCCCACGTCCCGCTCCATTCAGTTGTCGGTCAGCCTGGCCGCCCAACGGCCAGTTCTCGTAGCGCCAACGGCGCATCACGCGCCTCTCCGGGCACGCAGATATACTTTGCGAGCGGCGCGCACGCCGCCCAAGGTGAACCTAGCCCACCTCCGGTCTCTTCTCCACCCGCTTTCCGACTTCTCCATGCCGCTGACGTTCACGCCGTCGCCGAATATCATCCGTATGAAAGAGTCGGGGACGATCGCCGTGGCAGCGAAGGCGCGGGCGCTCAAGGCGGCCGGTCGGGCCATCATCGACCTCGGCGCCGGCGAGCCGGATTTCGACACGCCGCAGTTTATTCGCGATGCGGCGGTGGATGCCCTGGCCAAAGGTGCCACCCGTTACACCGCCACCGAGGGCATTCCCGCGCTTCGTGAAGCGATTGCGGCCGACGCTAACCGGCTGCTGCGTCATGGTCCGCCCATTACCGCGGCCGAAGTCGTGGTGTCGAACGGTTCCAAGCAGTCCCTATACAATGCGTGTGCCTGCTGTTTTGGCGCTGGAGACGAGGTGTTGGTACCCACCCCGGCGTGGACCAGCTACTACGAGATGATCGATCTGGCGCGGGCCACCGCGGTGCCCGTATTTGGCGATGTATCGAACTCGCTCAAAGTGACGGCGGCGCAACTCGCGGCTGCTGCAACGTCGCGCACGCGCGGGGTGATGATCTGCTCGCCGAGCAACCCGACCGGCGCCGTGTACTCGTCGAGCGAGTTGACGTCGATTTTAGCGTTGGCGTCGGCACGCGGCTGGTGGGTGATTGCTGACGAGATTTACCTGCGCATCGTCTACGACGGCCTCGCCGAATCCGCGCTCTCATTGGCCGCGACGCGAGACAACCTGATCATCATCAATGGCGTGGCCAAAGCGTACGCGATGACGGGATGGCGTATTGGCTGGTCGATTGCGCCGGTTGCCGTGAGCAAGGCGATGACCGCATTCCAATCGCACACCACCTCAAACGCCGCCGCGGTGTCGCAGCATGCCGCTCTGGCCGCACTCACGCAACGTGAGGCGTCCGATGCCGCGGTGACGTACATGGTGGGCGAATTTCATCGTCGTCGTGATGCGGTGATGGCAGCGCTGAGCGAATTCCCCTCAGTGTCGTATGTGCGGCCTTCCGGTGCATTCTATTTGTACGTCAACGTCGCGGGCTTTGAGGGAGCCGCCGATGCTGGCGCCGCGTTCGCGCAGCGCGTACTGGAACAGTACGATGTCGCGGTCGTGCCGGGAAATGCGTTTCTCACACCGGACTGGATTCGGGCGAGCTATGCGACATCGCAGTCCGTTGCGGTGGAAGGCGTGACGCGCATCGCACGTTGCCTCACTGCGTCATGAGCACGCTGACTCACCGTTCACGCACGTTTCGCTCACCCGAGGAGATTCGATGATCACGACGATCGTGCTGGTGCAGGCCGATCCGCGACACATTCCCGCGTGTGCCACGGCGCTTGCCGGCATCGACGGCGTGAGTGAGGTGTACTCGGTCTCTGGTGCGTGGGATCTGGTCGCCATTTTGCGAGTGCCGGATCTCGATCGCATTGCGACCGTCGTCACTGAGGAGTTTGCGCAAGTGCCTGGCATCACCCGCACGCAAACACTGACGGCATTCCGCGCCTACAGTCGAAACGACCTCGAACAAGCGTGGGATATCGGCGTTGAGTAAGCGACGCGCCGTGCTCAGCCCTGACAGCGCCTGCTGTTGTAGGTAATCGTCTGCGTCCAGACGTCGTTTTTGAAACGCAAGCCAAGCGTATAGGTGGGCGCGGTGCGCTTATAGAGCTCATTGCGCAACCCAAAGAGCAGCTCACCCTTGTTGTCGCCATCGACATCGACCACGTCAACCCAGTCGTAGCGTGGCTGAGATCGGTCATTGCCGAGCGTACTGTATTGGAAGGTCACTTTATAGCCAAAAC
>JAYSVL010000318.1:0-1807 GCA_043718595.1 Gemmatimonadaceae bacterium | reverse complement strand
CGAGCGGGTGCCTGGGTTGGGCGCGTGTCGGACCGAGTGAATCTGGCGTCCAATAAGCTCCCTCTACGACAAAGCCCCCGACGGGCGGGGGCTTTGTCCTACAGCAGTAGTGGTAAGCTACGACATTAATGGCGGGGAACGCTAAACGCGCTTCGCTGTCGTGCGACGGCGGCGCGCCACAAGGCCAACGGCGCCGAGTCCAATCGCCATGAGGGCATACGTCGAAGGCTCAGGAACAACGTTCAGGACGTCAACGGCCATGGACACGTGCGCCAACTGTGTTAGTGCGGGCGGCGCATTGGGATTCTCAACCACGCACCGGGCGAAAAACTGCAGGCAGTCCGTTGGTGCAGCGTCCAGCGCATACGCTGCCAGATAGAACGTATATTCGCCCACCAGCGACGGGTCGTACGTTGGTGCCGATACACCGTTATAGTCGAGGAACGAAAAACCCAAATTGTAGCTATCCTGCACGGTTGTGCCGGTCCGAAAGTAGAACCCGTTATGCGCGACGGTTCCTGCGCCGGCGTCCAGATCCCAAAACAGCGCGTACGTGTAGTTGGCGGTGTTGGGCCCTGTTACGGCAAAATCAAAGTTCCAGAGCCCGAGCGTCGCGGACGTGCCAGGACCCGCCGGAGCGGTGAACCGGCCGACGCCATCGAAGGGCAGCCCGGGACCGTTCCGGATGTTCGCGCCGAGCGTCAGCGTGGGTCCGCCGACAATCGTGGTGCTGAGCGTTGCCGTGGTGACGTCGCACGTGGCGGGGTTGAAGCAGACCGCATTGGTTGGCGACGGAGTGCCAGACGGCACCACCTGCGCACCGCCATTCGCTACGCCTGCGGCAAGCAAGGCGGCAACGGCTAATAGTTGTTTGTTCATCGGGGAACACTCCGCTGAGGACGACACGAACGTCAGGCATATCCACGCACCGTCGCACAGACGAACCCAACAACGTAAGATGCCGACCACATCAGCAAATTCCGAGCCAAGACATCGCGTTGCGGTGTCGTAAGTTACGTCGTCCGAGCAGCTATGGAAGCAATCTCGATACGGAGCACACTGTTGCATGCACGCAACACTGGCTGTCGCGCAGCTGATCAGCTCGGACGGTTATGACGGGCATCCGACGGGCTCGGGATTTGACCGTGGATGATGTAGTGTTACCGCCAGATGGGGAGCAGGCTGCCCACATGACGATTTTCACGGGAGCATTGATGCGGAGTGGGACTCAGGCGGAAGGCGACGCGCCACAGGCGAGTGACCGGGTCGATCGCTGGAACGATGATGGCAGCGACGCGACGTCCCCGTCACTGCTGCCTGACACATCGTCGCCGGCCGAGTTGGGACACGAAGGTATCGAGCCGGGTCTCCCCGCTCAGGTTGTCGCAACCGAAGCGGCCATCCCTCCGCATGTCTGGGCGCCCATCCTGTTCGCGATGGCGCTACTCCTCTGCGTGTCCGCCGGATTCGATGTGATTACCCTACTGACACCGGGTTCCGCAGCAAATTCACGCTGGCGATTCTCGATCGTTGGGGCCGCTACTCCAAAATTCCTGAAAGTGACCGCAGCGGCGTGCCTGCTGACACTGGGACTCGCCTACAGTGAACGACGTATTCTGTCGTACGTGTTCGGCGTCCTGCTGAGCCTCGTGTCTGTCGCCGCATTCTCGGTAGTGCCGCTGTTCTTGCTTGACGCGCTACAGGTGCGGCTCGTGTTGCCGTCTGCCCTCACCGGCACCGTTTTCGTGTTGAACGTCAGTCTCACCGTGGCACTCCTCGTCGCCATGAGCCTGGTGGTGTTTCTCTG
>JAYSVL010000317.1:0-5170 GCA_043718595.1 Gemmatimonadaceae bacterium | reverse complement strand
GTGGAATCGTGCCGCCGCGGCGCGTTGCACGCGCTGCGGGGTAGCCTTGCCCGAAGTCAGCGCACCGCCGCTCGACGTACCCGAGGTGGAGCTGAGCGCGCTGCGGCACGCCACTGGCAATCGCTACACGATTATCAAGAAGCTCGGCAGCGGTGGTATGGCGCATGTGTATCTGGCCCGCCACCTCACGTTGCATCGCATGCTGGTGGTCAAAGTGTTGCACAAGTCGCTCGCCGCTGATGAAGAAATGCGCGAGCGGTTTCGACGCGAAGCGGAGGCTGCAGCGGGACTCGTGCATCCGCACGTGTGTGGCATAGTCGATATGGGTGCGGCGGCCGACGTTGAGTATCTGGCGATGCCCTACTACGCCGGAGGATCGCTGGCCGATCGATTAGGTCGTCAGAAGACCGTTGCACCAACCGCAGCCGCGACGATCGCAACGCAAGTGGCCTCCGCGCTCGACTACGCACATCGGCACGGCATCGTGCATCGCGACATCAAACCAGACAACATCTTGTTTGATGAAGATGGCAATGTCGGGCTGACGGATTTTGGCATCGCCACCGCTCGCGCGCACTCGCGACTCACGGTGGTTGGTCGCGCGATGGGCACGCCACATTACATGTCGCCAGAGCAGGCGATGGGCAAACTCGTGGATGGTCGGAGTGACCTCTACGCCGTCGGCCTGTTATTGTACGAAATGCTATTGGGCAATCCACCGTTTGATGGCGAAGATTCGTACGCGGTGGGCTACAAACACGTGCACGACATTCCGGTGGCGCCGGATCAGGTCAATCGCGCGATTCCGGCCGCACTGAGCGCGATCGTAATGAAGTGTCTGGCCAAGCAACCGTCCGACCGTTACGACCGCGGCTTCGAACTGGCCGATGCGCTCGTTGCGTTCCTCAGCAGCGCTGGTAACGCCGCGGACTTGCGTTCGGCCCGGACTGCGCGCGCCGCTGGACTCACTCCGACATAATTTCGCGACATCATGCAACTCCATGCACAAGTGCTCACCGTCCATAGCACGCATCCGTTCGTCATTGCGCGCGGATCGCGTAGCGAGTTCCAGGTGGTCTGGGTGCGCTTGCAGGACACCGATGGTGCCGAAGGGTGGGGCGAAGCGGCGCCAAGCAAGTTCTACGGCGAGAGCGCCGGTAGCGTGATGGCGGCTCTGGAGCAGTTCGCACCGCTGCTGGAACACGCGGACGCATGGTCGATTGATGCCATTGAACGCGAGCTGGAAAAGGCCTTGCGCTGGAACGCGGCCGCGCGGTGCGCGGTGAGCGCTGCGCTCCATGACCTGATGGCCAAACGGATTGGCGTCCCGCTGTACAAGTTGTGGGGATTGAACCCGGCCGCCGCGCCACTCTCCAGTTTTACGATTGGCATTGCACCGGATGACGAAACGCTGCGCGCTCGCGTGCTCGATGCAGCGGCATACCCGATCCTCAAGATCAAGCTGGGGACATCCCGCGACGCAGACACCGTGCGCATTGTTCGTGAAGAGGCACCGCATGCCACGCTGCGGGTTGATGCGAATGCCGCGTGGACAACCAAGCAGGCCCTCGGCATGCTCGACACGTTAACGCGCTATGGCGTCGACATGCTCGAACAACCATTGCCACCGCACGACCTTGCCGGATTGCGCTTTGTGCGCGAACGCGCACCGATGGACGTGATCGCCGATGAGTCCTGCATTGTCGCAACAGATATCCCGAAGCTCGACGGCGTGGTCGATGGCGTCAACATCAAGCTGGCCAAGTGCGGATCCTTGCGCGAAGCGATGCGCATGATCGCGGTGGCTCGTGCGCACGGCATGCGCGTCATGTGTGGCTGCATGATTGAAACGACACTGGGCATTGCTGCCGCTGCGCATTTGTCACCTCTGCTCGACGATGCTGATCTTGACGGCGCAGCGTTGTTGGCAGACGATCCGTTTGTCGGCCCGTCGATTCCGAATGGTCGCGTGACGCTGAGCGTCGCTGCGGGGCTCGGAGTGCGCGCGCGATAACGGAGCCAACGATGTCCACCCGATGCGTCGACGTGGCGCTCGCGGTGCCGCTCTTCCGCACGTTCACGTACGAGGTGCCAGACGGCATTGCCACGCCGATCCCGCCGGGCTCGCGCGTGATCGTGCCGTTTCGCAATCGTCGCGAAGTGGGCATTGTCCTTGGTGCGGTCGATGCTCCCGTTGGTGTGGCACTCAAGGCACTGCACGTTGTCGCCGACGAGACACCGTCGCTGCCGCCAGCACTGCTTGCCACCGCGGATTGGATCGCCTCGTGGTACGCGGCGCCCATCGGCATCACGCTGCGATCAATGCTGCCAGCCGCGCTGACCGGCGCACACACGCCACGTGCCGCGGTAAAGACGCGACGGATGGTGCGCATTGTGCGCGAGTTGCCGTCGCTACTTGCACGTGAAACCACATTCGCCCGAGCGAAGCAGCAGCGCGCCGTCTACGACCTGCTCGAAGCGCAGGGCGGCTCAGCGGCGCTCGATGCACTGCGTAAACAATCGGGGTGCAGTGCGGGCGTCATCACCGCGATGGTGGCGCGAGGGTTGGTCACTGAACACGACGACATCGCGCATCGTGATCCGTTCGCTGACCGGGCGGGCGTCGCACCGCCGCCAAATCCGAGTGCGGCGCAGCGGGACGCGGTCGCCGCCATCCTCGCCGGTGCGCCCGGACAAACGTTCCTCTTGCACGGAGTGACCGGCAGTGGCAAAACCCTTGTCTACATCGAAGTGTTGCGCGCAGTGCTGCAACGCGGCAAGACGGCGATTGTGCTGGTGCCGGAAATCGCCCTCACCCCGCAAACCGTCGATCGTTTTCGCGGCGCGTTTGGTAACGACGTGGCCGTGCTCCACTCGGGACTGAGTGATGGCGAGCGATACGACGCGTGGCTCTCACTTCGTCGCGGTGAGCGCCGGATTGCTGTCGGTGCGCGCTCTGCCTTGTTTGCGCCATTGGAGCGCGTCGGCGTGGTAATCGTCGATGAAGAACACGAGGCCAGTTACAAGCAATCAGAGACGCCGCGTTATCACGCACGTGAAGCGGCAATCGTGCGTGCGCGCGCGGAAGGTGCGATCGTCGTGCTTGGCAGTGCCACGCCGAGTCTTGAAAGCTGGACGCGTGCCGACCGCGGGCAGGCTATTCGACTCACGCTACCAGAACGTGCTGGCGGCGCATCGCTCCCAACAATCGACGTCGTCGACTTGCGTGTGGTGATGCGCGAGGCTGTCTCGCAACGCGCCACACACGCGCCGTTTGATGAATCGCTTGGCGTGCTCAGTCCGGTGCTGGCGGCGGCGATTGAGTCGCGGCTCACGCGTGGCGAGCAGAGTTTGCTGCTGCTCAATCGTCGCGGATATTCGGCGTACATGCAGTGCCACTCGTGTGGACACGTGCAAGTGTGTCCCCATTGCAGCATTTCGCTGACGTATCATCGTGTGCCCGAGTCACTCGTCTGTCACTATTGTCAGTATCAGGAAGCAGTCGTGGCGGTTTGTCCAACCTGCGGTGTAGACGCGTTGCGGCGACGCGGACTTGGCACACAACAAGTCGAGCGTGTGGTCGCCGAACGCTTCCCCTCGGCACGCATTGCGCGTATGGACGTGGACACAACGAGCGGTAAGTGGGCGCACACGGTCATCCTCGATCGCGTTGGTCGGGGCGACGTGGACATCCTGCTCGGCACGCAGATGATCGCCAAAGGGCTCGACTTTCCGAACGTTACGCTGGTTGGCGTGATTGACGCCGATACCGGTCTCAACTTGCCGGATTTTCGCGCCGCGGAGCGGACCTTTCAGCTGCTTAGCCAGGTCGCTGGACGCGCGGGTCGTGGTCCAAAAGGAGGGCAGGTGTTGATCCAGACGCGAATGCCAAACACGCCGGCCATTCGGCACGCCGTGGCGCACGACTTCGCGAGTTACGTGCGAGAGGAGCTGCAGGCGAGACGGGCCCCGGCGTACCCACCGTTCGTGTCCATCGCCAACGTGATCGTCAGCGGCACGGAGCAAACTGCCACCGCGACGGCTGCGATTGCTGCGGCGGAGTGGGTCGGGCGGCTGGTGTCACGCGCTGGGCTCCGCGACGTGGAGCTGGTGGGACCGGCACCATGTCCGATTGACCGTATTAAGGACCGCTGGCGCTGGCATTTCCTCCTCAAGTCCGCGCGTCACGCGACGATGACCCGCGTGGTCCGTTACATCGCCGACAAGTGTCCGCTGCCACGTGTGGCGGACCTGCGACTGGTCGTTGACCGCGATCCGGTGGCCCTGTTGTAGAAAGTCGGGTGATTACTTTTACTGATCACTCCACACAGGGTCGCATGTCGTATCGAAATTTGCAGGCCATTCCGCCGTACGTGTTTTGGGAGCTTGACGCACGACGCTCAGCATTCCGGGCCAGCGGTCGTCCGTTGGTCGATCTCGGCATCGGGAGCCCCGACCAGGCGATTCCGGCGGTGGTCATTGACGCCATGCAGCGCGGGATCGGCGAACGCATGTTGAGTCGGTACCCGGACTTTCACGGACATCCGTCGTTCGTGCAAGCCGCCGCGACCTACATGTTTGAGCGCTTTGGTGTTTCGCTCGATCCGCGACGCGAAATGATGGCGTTGGCCGGCTCCAAGGAAGGCCTCGCGGAATTGGTGCTGTCGCATTGTGATTCTGGTGACCGTGTGCTCATTCCCGAGGTGCACTACCCGGTATATGAGCGAGCGACTCGACTGGCCGGTGCGACCCCAGTGCTGGTGCCTATTCGTGACGACGGAACACTCGACCTGGAGAGCGTTCCGGCAACGGATCTTGTGCGCGCGCGGGTGATGATCGTCAACTATCCCTGCAATCCGACCACGGCTTCGGTGCCGGTGGAAGAATTCGCGCGACTGGTCGCTTATGCTGAACAACATCGGTTGCTGTTGATCAGCGATCTGGCCTACAGCGAATTGTCATACGACGGGTTTCGTGTGCCGAGCGTGCTGGAGGTGCCGGGAGCGATCAAGGTGGCCGTTGAGTTGCACACGTGCTCGAAGAGCTTCAACATGGCGGGTTTGCGCATTGCCTTTGTTGCTGGCCGTGCAGACGCGATCGCCACACTAGACGCCTATCGCGCCAACATTGGCTACGGCGTGTCGACGCTAGCGCAGCTTGCGGGCGCGGC
>JAYSVL010000316.1:0-17228 GCA_043718595.1 Gemmatimonadaceae bacterium | reverse complement strand
CGCGCTCAGATACGGACGTCCACGCGGGTGAAGCCAGATCGGATGCCCATCTTCAGCGAGCACGTCGGCCAGCACACGATCACCAGCCGCGAGCGCGTCGAGCGCATGGGTCAGTCTCGCCACGGGAATTGCGGCCACTTCGGCGAGCAGCAGATGCGCCTTGATACAATCGGGATCAAGCACCAACGCTTTGGCGACCTGTGCACGCAGTTTGGGAAGTGCTCGCTCGGGTCGCGCCGCCGACACCAGATCTTCGGCCCGCTCGCTATTCGTGGTGGGTGCAACGCGTCCCAGCGGTTTGCCCATCACCTGCTGCTGCATGAACGCGTTCACCTCGTCGAGGCTGCCGAACTCCTGCCCGCTAACGCTAACCAGCCGCGTGAGATCACGGATCATGTCTTCCTGCACCAACTTGAGTGAAGTCACGGCCGCATCGCCCCAGCATTGCGAGTGCTCTCCGCCGCCTTTCGTGACAACAAGGCGGGTGATCGCGACCGAACAATCACTTTGGCAAGACAAGCACTCTTGATTGACTCATTGATCGCGTGGTGCGACGGAAGGTGCTCCATGTCGCCTACGCCACTACTGATGTGGTGCTATCAAAGAACGACGCTTCGGAGCACGCGTACCACCTGCGTCGTCTGCTTACCGAGTCAGGCGCGCAGCCGACGGCAGCACAGTATCACACAACCCGCGAGTAGTTCGCGGAAAAGCGAAAGGTGTACTTGCAGTTGCCTGCATTTGGAACACAATCCAACAACTATGCGCAATCGCTGCAGCCACAAAGCAAGTCGTCGAAGTGAAGCGAAGTTGGCAGCGCCGTCGGGCGAGCCGACGCCGACCCCGATGACGGTGAAGAAGAAGAGCCACGCAGCCGAAGACGTGCCTTTCAAATTGCGAGCTTGGTCGCGTCGCGACCATAACTCATCGGGTTGACCCAGCGTCGGTCATTTCGGGCTCGGGCGCTCGGCATCGAATGATGGTGAGAGCCGGACGGCGCGCAGCCCTGAGTGTTGTACTGCACGCAGCACATAGTCGTCGTGCCATAGTTCCGACACGCGGTTCACGGGGGCGTCCCAAAGCGATGACAAAGGAGTGCTGCGCAGTCCCTCCATCGCGCCGTGCGCAGGGGCGAGCCAATTCGCGTCAAAGTCAGGAAGGCGTAGGCAATGCTCGGCCCAGCATAGCAGATCGTCGGCAGGTAAGCTTTCCATCTCAGGATGCGACCACCGACGCGTCAGCCAGCGAAGACTTGCGCGCGGTTCGCACCACACCATCAAGGCCAGCGGAGACCGTGCGCACAGGGCTGCCGGTTCCCTGGCGAGGAGTCGACGCCATGGCGCAAGCGTTACTTCGAACTCGCGGGCGGCACTGGTTCGCATCCAGGTGCGCAGGGACCGCGACGCCTGGACGACGCCGAGATGCGCCAACTGCGCCAATCCATCGGCAGCGGCAATGGAATCGTCTGGGTATTCGAGGCGTTCGTTGCACAAAGTGATGGCCCAAGCAGCATGGCGCGCGGCGGCCCGTCCGAGGCCACGGCTCCCTGCAACGCGTAAGCGCGTGAACGCCACGCACATCGCCAAATGCAACGCCAGAAGGTGGGGGTTCTGGCCAACCGGTCCGTCGCGACCGCAACGTGCTGAGAGCCGCAGGAGCTCTTGCTGTACTGACGCCGGCGGGGCGAGCAGTGCCCTGTGGCCCAAGTGCAGACGTAGGCCGTCTGGACCGTGCAGCGGCTCGGGCCCCGGGGGCTGCGCCACTATGTCCATCAGCCGGTCATGTTCCGGGCCAGAGGCTAGCGACAGGCCGTCTCCAAAACCGTGCCGCTGTTCCGCCAAAGGCTCCTGACCATACTTCTCTTCGAAGCGAAGCCGCAGCGTAGACAGCAGGCGGTTGATTTTCTGATCGATAGGGTCCTGTAGCTCTGGCAGCCGAGCATCAAAGCTGCCCTCTCGATTGGCGGTTTCGGGCTCCATCGCGCGTCGCATCTCGGACCAGAACGCGCGTTGCCACTCATCGGCCAGCCAGTCAGTGTCGCTGCGCGGAGCGCTGGCCTCCCACCGCGCTTGTACGGTCGCGGCGTCCAGCGTGCCGTCGCGCAGCGCCTCGTAGCCGATGGCCTCGAGCGTGGCCATCTCGCCAGTCCACCGCGTGCTGCAGGTATCGTGATAGTACTCACGGCAGGCTAGGGGCCTCGCGGCGTGCACGCTGCATACGCGGCGCGGCGTGCCGTCGAGTTCGCGCTTGTATTTCAAAAAGATGCAGGGGCTGGCCGCGTCTAGGGTACGTCGACGGAGGAAAGTGATCACGCTGTTCTCGGGTTCGCGCAGCCAGGCATCGTAACGCGCACCGTCGGGCCCCTCGAAGCGGTCCTGAGTGAAGCACATCAACAGGTGAGCCGGGCTCAGGTCCAGGGCCGCCGCCAACCGCAGCACATCAAAAGGTGTAAGCGCGATCGGTCCTTCGGTGGTGCAGCAGGTGCCGCCGAGGCAGCGCGAGCAGACGGCGCGTTCGTCACGCGGCCGCTGCTGAGCGTCAGCGCGCGCGGGGTACCGACGTTCCAGTCGCTGCAGTGTCGTCCAGGTGTTGTCGGCCATGTTGTGCCTCAATGCGCGCACGATAGCAGCATCGGCAAGAGTTCTGGAAAGGCAATACGTGGGCCGCTCCATCGGTAGGCGCGCAAGCCGTCGATCGCGGCCCATGCGGCGTGAAAGCCGGTGTAGAAGCTGCTCGCGGTGAAGCGTCCCCAGCTGCCGTCGGCGTTCTGCGTGTCGATCAGATAACGGTAGGTGCGCCGCACCAGGGGGGTCGGCGTCGGTCACGCCGAAGGCGCGCAGCGAATCGAGTAACTCTCCGACGAGGTCGGCATTGCCCAACTCTAGCGCCACCGGGAGCGCGCCGCGCAGAAACAGGTATTCGGTGGGCAACCAACGTGGGTCGAGCAGCCAACGACCGTAGTCATTGAGGGTGTAGACCACGTGCGTCACGGCGTAGGCCACCTCTTCGAAGGTGCCGGGCTCGCCGTTCCAAGCGAGGTGGTAGTCGCGCATTCGTGGCAGCCAGCGCAACACAGCGCCGTAGCGCACACCCAGGGGCACGCCGAAGCCTTCGCCACACCAAGCGGAGGTCAGCCCCACGCACCATGTACGATAGGCGCCGCGCTGTGTGCAGGGCGGCGGGCCCACGTGAGCATCGAAGCCGATCATCGTTGTCGAATCAAACTTTCGCGCCGCACGGCGAAGGTAGGGGCGCATCGAGTCGCGCCGAAGGCCTAGACTGGTGCCGGCAGCGTAGCCACGCACAGCCTCGCCCACCCAATCGCTGTCGTCCGGATCAGCGTGAGCCAGGCAGGCTTGCTCCCACACCCTGAAAGCATGTCGACCCAGAGTGCGTGCCCACGTACGGAGGTCGGCGTCCGCCGCCGTTCGTGCCAGCGAACCCAGCGAATACAGCAAGCTTGTGCCCAAGTAGAGTAACACGTCCTCTTGAACGCACGCAGAGGCGATGAACTGCATGCCCTTGAGCACTGCACGTTGCCGTGCACGGGCCAGTCGTTGGTCTGATCGTGTCTGGACTACCACCACGAGTGCGGTTCTCGGGATGATCTTTGGCGCTTCATTTGACAGGTCTCAAGGCGGATCCTACATTTTTTGGCGTGAGAAGGCCAACGCTTGTAGCGTCGGCATCGGGTGAGCAGTCCATTGATCACATACGTTCGCTGAGGGGGTAGCAGTCATGGTCACGCGCGATTTTCCAAAGCTTCCGCCGAATTTTCCAAAGCTTCCGCCGAAATTGCCGAAGTTGCCACCGAAGCTTCCCCCGAAATTGCCGAAGTTGCCGAAGTTGCCACCGAAGCTTCCCAAGTTGCCACCGAAAATTATCAACCCCAAGATCGTCAATCCAAAGATCATCGTCAATCCGAAGATCGTCGTCGAGCCCAAGTTGCCAAAATTTCCGAAGTTGCCGCCGAAAATCATCAATCCCAAGATTCCAAAGATCATCAACCCTAAGATTGTTGATCCGAAGATCATCGTCAATCCCAAGCTTCCGAAGGTGCCCAAGCTGCCCAAGATCATCAACCCGAAGCTCCCGAAGATTGGGCCAGCTCTGCCCATCTGAAGGGACAGCTTTATCCCAGACCAGCGGTCGGCAGCTCGGCCCACGTCTGCTCGATCACCGTTATGTCGGCCGCAGGCGCACTTTCCAATCGTGATTGTTTCGCTACCATCGGTATGACAGCGCACCGATGGTAGCGCTAGTTCGGGCTACATCGGTCGTGGCCTCGAGGAGGTAGTTCGAAGAGGAGATTCCCAACTATGTCCGCGCTCGCTCGGATGAGCCGGAGTGCTTGACCGGCTTCCGTCGTCTTGGGGATGGCAGCGCTCAGGCATAGCGGCGACGAGGACGCGTACCTCGTTGATGATTGACCGCAGCAAGCGGCAACTGCATCAAACGGTCGAGAACTCCGCGTCGACACGCACGACGAACGCTGTCAGCGAGTCATGCGGGCGTGCGACGTCGACTGGCGAAAGCGAGAGTCGCAAACAATCCGCAACACGTCAGTGCGATCGTCGACGGCTCCGGCACTGTAGAAAATGCCTGAATGGTGAGCGAATACGGGGCGACCTGACCGGGACCGCTTCCGAACTGCACGAACGCGATTTGATATGGCAGAAAGACGGTTGCCGTATACGTGCCCCTAATCGAGAACATTTGCGCCGTCGGCGTCACTACCGTTCCCAGGAAGGTGAAGGATCCGGTCGATTGCGCTACGGTCGTGTTGGTCCAGTTGAATCCGGAACCGGGTATGGTGCAGACCTGGCCGGCAGCTGGCACCAAAGCGCACTGAGCGTTCGAAAAGTTTCCGGGGAGGATCGACGTCATGTTGAACGTGTATCCGGCCATCGTCAGGAATGAGGGAAGGGACGTTGCACCCTGACCCACGGTGACGCCTTGAATCACACCCGGAAAGAGCACCGGAATCGCCGAAAAAATGCCGTCCAGCGGCGAGCCGGACAAGAGGGGCCCACTGGGGCTGGGACTCACGAGCACGCTGGAACTGAGGCCAGACAGCGTCGAGTTCCCGGTGGCGGTCAAGGTACCGAGGAGTTGGGCGCGCGCGGTGGACGCGCTCATGAGAAACACGGTGGCACATAGACCAAGACCCGCTAGAGTGCGCAAACGATGCATCTGATCTCCCGAAGCAAGTGAGGCTATCGACGTCCGCATGACGTCCACGCCATGGTACGGTGGCCGGGAACCACTTGCAAGCGAGCTATTCCGTGGCTTTCCATCCCGCGCAGGCTATCGAGCGTGTCTGCTCGCATCCGTCAGCAGATTTCCGCAGTTCGGTATCCGTACCGGCCGCGACGCGCGACTGGGGTACGCGACGCCGCTATTGTCGGCAACGCGCGACGTGCGCCAGCCAGTGCGTCGCCTGTCCCAAGTTTACGGACGTCGACCAGTGTACATGCTGCCCACCATCGTCGTCACCGGTCGGCGGTAGTGCGCCGATCCTGCAGTTGATGCGACAGCGGTCGACGCATCAAGGCTGAACGGCTTTGCAAGGTTGTCAGCTCTGGGCCGCGTCGCCGTCAACATGGGGTGTGTATTCCAGCACTCCACCCAAAGGAGGCGAGTTGATCGACCACACAGGATGCTGCTGAGCCGAGTGCCCGCAGACACGCTAAGGCGATTCGACGAGGGCGACGGCGGCGATTGTCGCGGCCGGACTGCGCGGAGCCGAGTTCTTCTACGGACAATGTGCTTCGAGAGCAGCATTGTATTTGTATATCTTGTGGTGGAGACGTCGGTGCAGTGCCAAAGGGTGCTCGAGACGCTGCCGATAGCGCAGCTGATGGTCCGCTTTTCGCGGCGAACTTGCTGGCCACTGGTGTGATGGAGGACGTGCTGGATTCACATCTGAACGCCGCCGAAGATCGTGCATCGCTGGTGCGCTCAACACGCAGGCGACTCGTGGGGATCGCGGCGTTGCGTTAGATCTCAAGTGCTGCGGCTGTTCGTGCGCCTACAAGTCCGACCCGTCGGTCGGCCAATACTCGACCCCACCCCGATCGAATTTCCTATCCTTCTTGTTGCGGCACCGGCGTCGTGCGCGCTGGCGACCATGTGTCAATACTTTCGGTTCGCCGTGTGCAATGACACCTTCGCAGACGTCGCGACCGCGGCCCTCGCCGAATCATGGACCCGCGACCCGTTCGATCGTCTCATCGTCGCGCACGCGCGAATGCTCGGTGCTTCGCTTATCTCACGCCATCGCCGCATTGCTGCTGCCTACGCCGACACGCGCTGGTAGTCAGTTCATCAGACGTTGCATCCAACAACCACCAGGAGCGCCAACATGAGTTTGCGCACGTTCATCGCGGCGGCACTGGCCGTCCCAGCCGCAGCAACCATGGTTGCAACGACGTCCAACACCGCGTCCGCAATCGCGACCGTGACAGCGCAACAGGCAGCACCGGTCACGATCATTCGTGCCGCGACCATGCTCGATGGCCGCGGAGCGACGTTGCACAATGTGTGGGTGATCGTTCGCGGCCGCCGCATTGAACGCGTTTCGACCAGCGCCGTGTCAACCACCGGAGCCACCGTCATCGACTTGGGTACCGCGACGCTGTTGCCTGGCCTGATTGACGCACACGTACATCCCGGTTGGTACGTTGACGCGCGTGGCAAGCGGAACTCTGCGCGCAGCGGCGATACTCCGGCGCAAGCCGCACTCGCGCGTGCCGGCAACTTGTATGCGACGCTGATGGCCGGCGTCACCACCATTCAAAGCGTCGGCGGCAATGAAGACATCGACCTGCGCGACGCAACAGCACGTGATGTGATTCCTGGTCCGCGTATTCTTACTTCGATCACGCAATTCAGCTCGACGCGACCATCGTCCGACTCACTACGCGCGCAGGTGCGCGCACTCAAGGCGCAAGGCGCGGACGTGATCAAACTGTTCGCGTCTGCCGGACTTGGCGCTGGCGGCCTGCAAACGCTCTCCGATGAACAAATCTCGACGATCTGCGGTGAAGCAAAGATTCAGGGACTGCGTACGCTTGTGCACGCGATAAGTGCGGGCAGCGTGCGCGCCGCCACGCTTGCCGGTTGCACGCAGATCGAACACGGTACGTTTGCCACGGACGCCGAGCTTGCGTTGATGGCCGAACACGGGACGATCTTCGATCCGCAGGTGTGTCTTGTGTTTCAGAACTACGTCGATCACCCGTCCGCGTATGACTTCACTGATTCCTCGCTCGCTCCGCTCAAGGCTGCGATCCCCACTGCTACCGCCATGTTCGCACGCGCCATCCACACGCCGCGGCTGCGCGTGGTGTTTGGTACCGACGCTGTAGCCCTCGCGCACGGCCGTAACGCTGAGGAACTCACGTGCCGCGTTCGTGCCGGTCAGGCAGCAATGGACGCGATTGTCTCCGCCACGTCGGCCGGTGCCGCCGCACTCGGACTCGGCGACCGCATCGGCACAATCGCAGCCGGCTATGACGCCGATCTCATCGCCGTTGCGGGGGATCCGTCGCGCGACATTTCGGCGATGCAGCACGTGCTGTTTGTGATGCGCGGCGGCACGCGTTACCGATAGCATGTCGCGAGCGCATTGAGCCTGGTTGGTGCCAAGTCGACCAGAACGCTCCAGCGTGGACAGCTGTAAGGTGGCCGACGGTGTGGTCCTCGACTACGATGCGGACGCCAATATTGTCGGTATCGATATCGAGCACGCGATTCATCCGTCCCCGTTGGGCGACGTTACATCGCACGACCGGCATCTTCTGCGACGGCGAGTTGCCCACAGCCAGCAGCGATATCAATGCCGCGGCGTTGGCGCACCGTGCTCGGCATGTCGAACTCGTCGGCGAGAATGTGTTGAAACGCACGTGCCGCGGTGCTTGCCGTCGGCGCCCCGTTGTAGCCCGCTGTCGGATTGAGCGGAATGAGATTCACTTGCGCGGGCATGCCACGCAACAACGCACCAACGGCTCGTGCATGCGACGGCGTGTCGTTCTTGCCATCAATGAGCGTCCACTCATAAAAGATCTTGCGCCCCGTCTCTGCACTATACGCGCGACATGCCGCGATCAGTTCATCAAGCGGCCATTTGCGCGCCACCGGCACCAGCACCGCACGTTCCTCCTGTGTAGCGGCATGCAATGACACGGCTAAACTGAGTGGACGATTTTCGCGGGCGAGTCGCAGAATACCGGGTACGACGCCGACGGTACTCACGGTGATACGATCGGCACCGCAGGCGAGGCCAGCGTCGTCGCGCAGAATGTCCACGGCATGCATGACTGCATCATAGTTATGCAGCGGTTCGCCCATGCCCATGAACACCACATTTCGCAAGCGTGCGACGGGTGTGCGCGAGTCGCTGGTTGGCGTGTTTGGCGGTGCGTTCGGCTGCTGCTTGAGCGTGCGCGCGACATGCACCGCTTGCGCGACGATCTCGCCGGCGGTGAGATGACGCGTGTAGCCCATCTGCCCCGTGGCACAAAACACACAGCCCATCGCGCAGCCCACTTGTGAGCTGACACACGCGGTGACGCGCCCGGTGAAGCGCATCAACACCGTCTCGATGCGCTCGTGGTCCGCGAGCTGCAATAGAAACTTTCGCGTGAAGCCATCGGACGAATCGGTCGCCAGCGTGGTGTGAGGAACGCCGAGCCGGGCGTGCGTGCGTAGTCGCTCACGGAGCTTTGGCGGCAGCTCCAGCATGTCGTCGAGTGACGACACACATTCGATGTAGAGGTAATTCCACAATCGGCCCGTATGCACGGGATTGAGGTCCCAGTGCACAAGCTGAGCGCGCAGTTGTTCGCGCGTGAGGTCGTAGAGGTTGAGCAGATCGTTGGTCATGAAGGCGATGCAGGCGGCAGGGCGAAAATTAGCGGATCGCAGGCGCCGAGTTCGCACCGTCCGACCGATGCGATTGTGGAATCGACGGTCACGGTGGATCATTAGCGCGTTGACAAACCGCCCCACGACCCACCTACGATCGTCTGCCCAAATCGACCATGCGAAGCTTCACCGGATTGTTGTGGGCGCTTGGTGGTGGTGTTGCCGGTTTCGTTGTCGGGATTGTTGTTGGCATTGCCATCACGAAGCTTACCAACACGCCAAGCCGGGAAGGCGCGGCCGGCTATCTCACGTTCGGGATTGCGCTCATTGGCGCACTTGCTGGCATTGTAGCGGGCGTGCTCCTCTATGCCCGATCAGCGCCATCCGGTCAGTCCGTATCGTACGCAAGCTCTTCGGTAGTCGGCGTCATTGCGCTGGTCGCGGTGATTGGTGCCGGGTTGTGGGCATTCATGAATCTGCGCGAAGCACCCGCGATGTACGGCGGCGCAATGGCCGACTTGTTGCTCGAAGTGCGCGTGAAGACCGACGATGCACCGGCGGATTCCATACGCTGGCTCGACATCGAGGTGCAAACGCCCAAGACGCGTCCGGAAGGCAGCGTGAGTTGGTCGAGTGCGAGAACCGAAGGTGGCTATCGCATCATCCCGGTGACGCAGGGCCCACTCTCGCGCACGCCGAGTCGCGTGATTGTCGTGCGTATCAAAGACCGACAGGTGGAGCTGTTCACTCCGCCAATGAAGCGCATGCCGAGCCGTAGCGCCGACTGGAGTGCGTGGTATCGCCCAAGTACTGTCGAACCGCCGTACGGTGTAACGCCCGCATCGCCGTTGCGATCGATACTCGAACTTCGCTATCGCATTCGTGTGTATGGCGAGTAGCGGCTTTGGGATTAGGGACGGATGAACTGCAATTGGGGGCTGCGCCCGATAGGAACGGTGGATTGGAACGGATAAACTGCAATTTTGGGGGTGCGCCCGATATGAACTGATACGAACGGATTCTGTGGATACGGCGAACTCAAAAAGTATTTTGATGGTTTGTGTTGATCATAACTCCCAAATGTTGCCCGCCCGTAAACCGAACTTCCACAAAAACTTCACTGCAGTATTTCCTAATCCTTTTGTTGTTTCAATCTCTGTTCAATCAGTTCCTATCAGTTGCTATCGGGCGCAGCCCCAAATTGCAGTTTATCCGCTTCTATCCCCGACCGTGATTCGTTCCTATCCTGCACCCGTTATCGACGCACCTCGAACAATCGATCGGCAAAGACTTCGCGCTCGCGCGGCCGCTGCATCGACACGCGCAACCGCCACGTACCGGATTGCAACGTGCGCACATCAAGCGTGATGTGTCGCGCCAGCACAGGAATCGATCCCACAATACGCGTTGCCGATCGTCCTGGCTGCGGCTCGGTCCAACTCGCGGTCACCGCACCGTTCGGATCCGCCGCCACGCGCATCGCTACTCCGATTCGGCGCAATCGACCAACCGGTGTGACGCGCTCCAGACGCACCGTCACCTGCACGGAGTCGCCCGGCACAAAGCCGTAGCTCTCCCAGAACACGCCGAGTCGCTGTGGCTTGGAAAATTGCAGTCCGTAGTAGATGAAGTCGAATGGGTCCGCCATCTCCACTTGCCCAAGCGCGTCGATCCCCTGCGGATCAAAGAGCACCGGTTCCGACACGGCCGTCTCGCGCGGCGACATGTCGGTGAGTGCCGCAGGCGCGACCAGGCCAAAGCGTGAACGCGCTGCAATCGGTGTGCCGCGCGTCGATTGCACTTCCACACCAGCAAGCGTTCGCCCGCGTGCGACACGCGCACGAAGTAAGACACGATCGCCAAACGCCGCCGAACGCGTGGTGAGCGTGGACGCCACATCGGGGCTCGGCGATACCACCAACGCTGCTGTCACCGGCCGTCCATAGTGCGACTCCAGCCTCGCCGCACTGAGTGTGGTCGCCACGGCCAACAGCACATTACCATCACGTCGCAGCAGGGCAGTCTGTCCTTGTGCGAACGTTGTCACCGTACCGCGTTTGCGACGGAAGTGTTCGGTCGGCCACCACGATAACACATCGCCGCGCGGCGCCGTCAACACAAAATCATTGTCCTGAATCGTCATCGGGTCACGCATCGCGTCGTACGACGGCAACGTGGCGATACGATCACGCGTGTACTCGGGCGCGGAGTACGGAGGTGTGGCGTACGAACCAAGCCAGCCGTCATGTCCCTGATCTTGCTGTAGTCCACCGTAGAGCGTGGCCGATGGCCAACCATAGCGCAGGAACATCTGGTAAATCGCATCGCCGCCGTTGGTGTGCCGCAAGTCCCAACGCTCGTTGCGTGGTAGTGCGAAGGTCAGCTGCGCGCGGACCTCACGTGCGAACTGTTCGGCGCGCCGCTCATTGCCCGGTTCCGACCACATCGGGTCGCCAAGCCAATACGCCGCGCGGTTAATCGAATCGCGGGCGAAACACGACAACTGCTCGTACCTGGCTCGCGTATCGCGCGGCAAGAGTGGCTGCACGGACCCATAAGCACACCGTACGCTATCGGGCACGGCGGCCAGCGCACGCATGAACGTCGAATCGGCCTCTCGCACATTGCCGGAGGCATACGTCACATAACCCAACAGCAAAGCGCACCACAACGTGTCAGCCGTACACGACGCGACGACCGATCGTGCACGCTCCAGCTGTCCCGCATCAAGGCGAAAACGCACGCGCTGACCGGTGATCCACTCGTCATGCGGAAAGAGTGCCGCCGCCGAATCGAACTTGTTGAGCAGCGATTCGCGTGACGCCGAAATGCGCGAAGGCCAGGGCGGCAGCAGTGCAACGTCAGGGTCCTGCGACTCGTCAATCGCGCCACGCCGTTCCGACGATTGCCAGTCGGGGCAAATGCTGAACCGCGAAAACTCACTCGTCAGAATCCCCGTCGGCGTACCGAGTGAGTTGCGCCGCCCCTCGCGCCCACCGCTAAAGCTGCCGTCGAAGTGGCAGTGTACGTTGGCCAGCGGGCGCGCAGACGTGACGGGTACCGCGCTCTCCACCCACGCGTCGCGCGCAGCAATAAGAAACAACTCCGAGACACGCTCCAGATCACGCCGCGTCGCGATCGAGTCTGGCACCGCTACCCGCCCTCGCGCACGCGGCGCAGCACCAGTCGTGACGAGCGCACCGGTGGTGAGCAGGCAGACGAAGGCGAGAATAATGGAGCGCAGCGTGGCCACCTTGAGAAGCGGATCGATCACCACGGAAACATCGGGCTTTCCCCACCCCGCGCAAAGGCCCACGCAGCAGGAAATCACCGCGCACTCGACGCTCCTTTGACGCCGACACCATGAGCGCGTTAATTCTGCATCGACCGTTAGGACGTCACACCGCAACGACAACTAATTTCCCCGAAGACCCATGTCCTCCACTCCCGAATGCGCGCGACGCTTGCGACAGGCGCTCGCGAGCGCCGAACAACCGCTGCGGGCCATCGCGGAAGCGTCGTCGCGACAACGGCCCGCTGACAAATGGTCGCCGCGCGAAATCATCGGTCACCTCATTGATTCAGCGAGCAACAACCACCAACGATTCGTGCGTGCCAGTCTGCAGTCCGATATGGTGTTCCCGGGATACGCTCAGGAGGAGTGGGTCGCGTTACAGCGCTACCAGGAGCGCGATTGGTCGGACCTGCTTGCCCTCTGGCTCGCTTTCAATCGTCATCTGGTCTGGGTGATGGCGGAGGTTCCAGAAGCGGTGCGATTGCAGATGCGAGCACGACACAACTTCGAGGAGATTGCCACGCACGCGCCCACTACGCCCGCACAGGCGACGCTCGACTACTTCATGATGGACTACGTCGATCACCTCGAACTGCACGTGCGTCAGATCCTGGGGAAGGATTGGACCGCGGCGGACGTCTGAACCTCGCAGCATAATGTCACGAAGCAGCGCTCACGTTGGAGACTAGGTCACGACTTCGATCACAACAGGGCCGGTCACCTTCGTCATACAGGCCAGGCGACACTTGCCCGGCGAAATACCATCGCGTTTGAGCGTCTTGTTTTCGTTGTCGGTGACTGGGTTGAGATGCTCGTCACCGGACACAATACGAATCACATCGAGCCCGCACTTTCCCACGCGACAGTCGGAGTCAATCTTCACATCGTTGGCATCGGCCCATTTGAGAATGACGTCCTTCGGGTCAATCGGGCCGGCTTTACCCTGACCGACAACCGTCACATGCGCGCCGGTACTCGCGGCTGGCGCGGATGCAAGCGCCGCCGGCGGTGCTGCTGCGACATGCAGAGGCGCTGGTGCGACAGGCGCAGCGCCAGCGCGCGACTGTGCCGCAACCGGGACGGGCTCTGAACCGTGCTTCTCGGGTAACTCCTCGCGACGGCGAAACGTCAGTTGCTGATTGCCGAGACGGACAATGTCGCCGTGCGTGAGCTTGCGCTCCGTATCAATCTTGAGGTACGTGCCGTTCTTGCTGTTGAAATCTTCGACGAGCAACCGATTGTTCTCGAACGCAATCGACAGGTGGTAGCGCGTGAGTGTTGTGTCGCCGTCATCAAGAATGATCTCAGGATTCTTGCTTCCGCCCGATCGACCAAACACCGTCGTTCCCGTGATCGGATACACACCAACCTGCTGACCCACGCTGTCATAGTGTTCGACAGTTGGTGTTGTCCCCGACGCTTTCCGCACAACCAGGATCTGCCGTCCGACGCGCAGCAGTTCGCCATCGTGCAGTTCAAGCGGTCGGTCATGCTGGAGGCGCAGGTACGTTCCCGACCGGCTGCCATCGTCACGCAAGTAGAATTCGCCATCGCGGCACGAAATCGATGCGTGCGAGTCCGAAAGCGCCGTGTCATTCGGGAACGCGATATCACGGTCGATGCGACCGATCGTTGTCGCCCCTTCAGACTTGACGGCGAATTCGCCCGCTTCAACACCAGTGGGCGTCACAAGCACCAGTGCTGCTGCGTCTCGTATGTCGGCCTTGTCGGGGCGCGGCGGAGACTCACCACTCGCGCCACCTGTGGCGAGCGGCGTCACGCGGGGATCAACCGCCGCCGGTGGCGTCGCGTCGCCGAGTTGAACGTCAATGTGCGTGCGACCCTCGAGTCGTTGCTTGATGACGTCCGCCACAAACACACCGTCTCGCAGCGACGTCTTGATGTTGCCTCGATGTTTCACTTCGCGGTACGTATCCGGTGACGCAAAGTTTTCGGTTTCCAGATACGACTGGCTGAGCAGATCGCCGATGAGATAAATGTTTGGCTGTCGCGTTTCAAGCAGCGGTGTCACCGCCATCTTCTTGAATTCGCCCACCGGGATCATCGCGATGCCAAGCGTCTTGAGCAGCGCTTCGGGAATGTCCTCGCCGATACATGCGATGCAACTGGTTTTGGCAAACTCCAGATGCATCGTCTCGGGCGGACGACCCTCAACTGTTTTCCGATCCACACGCAGCGACACGTACTCACAACGATCGGGACCTGTCACCACCGAAACCGGTTCTGCGTTCGGCAGGCTGCGAATGTTTCCGTTGCCGACGTATGTTTCAAAAAACCGATCGGCCAGCGCCTTGGATACGGCCGGCAATTTGTCACCGCGGAAGGCCCAGTACACCGACGACTTTTCTTCGGCGGCAATCTTCGCCAGCGAGATCGCCAGCACCGCTTCGGCCGCAGACGTGCCACCGCCAACAACAAGCACTGGCCCGCCAACATATCGCGCCGGATCGTCCATCCGATATGCGATGCCATCCATGTTGCCAGCAAGATCGAGCCGACGTGGCACGCCTCGCCCGATGGCGAGCACCACGTGACGCGCGCGAAACACCAGTGGCGCGTTGTTCTTCACGTCCCACGTACGCACGCTCCACACATCGCCATCGCGCTCCACTGCGGAAATCTCAACGCCGATGTGTACTGGAATATCGAACGTTGCGTAGAAGCCTTTCCATCGCGCGCAAATCTCGTCCTTGTCGATCGGCGCAAACTGGAGTGCGGAGACATAATCACCACCAGTTGGGAAGGCCATTTTGTCGCCACCACCAAAATCGGGCAAAATCAGCTTGTCTTTCGGATAGTCGCGAATGCGTTTCAGAATATCATCAAAGTCGATGAGCAGCGTGACGAGGCCGAGCTCTTTGGCGCGAAACGCCGCCGCGGTGCCAGCGGGGCCGCCACCAACCACAAGCACGTCAAGCACGTCGGGTAACGCACCCCTGGCGGAATCGGTCATCGTTTCTGCAAGGTGAACTCGAAGTGGGGCCCAAGCGTAAAGTGCGATCCCGGAGGTAAAACTGCGCTGCTGATACGTACACCTTTGACAAACGTGCCGTTACTCCCGTTCAGGTCGACAAGCTCAACGCGGTCGGCGGCGACCTTGAGGATGGCATGTTTTCGTGACAACCATTTCTCGGGATCGAGTACGCGCACATCGCAACCAGCACCACGTCCCATCACGTTGTCGCCGTACTTGAGAGGCAACGTCGTCGGACCAACGCCCGGCAGGTTGATACTGAGTTCAAGCGGCGGCACTGTTGGTACCGGCTCGTAGATACGAGTCGCCCCACTGTTTTCTGCTGCCTGCACGGCGGGAGAGCGCGGATGCAACGACGGAAGTGCGCCAAAAGCGTTTGCGTCGACAACAGTTCCCGCCTCGCCCGCGGGTTTGGCACGCAACGATGGGATCGCCTCGAACGCGTCAGCGTCAACAACCGTACCAACACTCTCAGCAGGTTTCGCAGGCGCAAGACGCTGGCTGTACATGAATGAGGCCGACTCCGCAATGTCGATCACGTGCATGCGGGCGAGTGCCACGGTGCCGTTCACAATCGCGCCATCCACGCGCACCTGCCCCGCTGCACCAACGTTCTCGACGAAGTAGACCCCGTCGCGAAGAAAAATTCGCAGCTCGCGCGTGTGCAACTCGCGCCCGCCGGACATCACGACGAGCCTACCGGCAGCGTCGCGCCCGATGAGTGTTTCGGTGCCCAACTCGAACTTGGCACCGGCAAGATCACCACCCTTGCACGTCAGGAGCGCGGTGACCCTTGGTACGCTCACGGATGCCCCGCGCGCTCAGTGAGAACGCTCAAGTGTGACTTGTCTGGATGAAACAAATGACAGGAGGTGCAGCGCGTTGGCGCGGCGTTCCTTGTGTGACACGAACGACAGGTGGCGATCGAAGGCAGATTGTGAATCGTTGCGTTGTCGCGTTCAGGTGGCGGGTTACTGTCCGTCGCCAAAAACTCGCGTGCCGGAATTTCGTTGTGGCAATCAAGACATCGGGCGTGCGTAACGTGAGCGCGATGACTGAACTCCGCCCGTACGAGTGACCGCAGGTCGGTTTGCACCCGTCGGATCGTGGACTTGGCAATCACGTGACATTCACGGCACGGTGTGGTGAGTGAATCGACAACCGCGCGGTACGCAGGCTCACTGAGCGAAGTGTCACGACTCGCCTCGCTCACAGCAAACTTCGTTTCGTCAAGCGACGCGAATGGTGCGTCAACGTTGTGCTCAAGCTGCTTCACAAGCGTCGACAGTGTTCTGAGCTCGCGCTGTACGTCGGCAGCCGCGTCACCGCGCATCGATTCGATCTGTGCGTTGAGCGTTCGAATTGCTTCACGATGAACGGCACGTTGCTCTCGCGGCGTTAGTTCTGGTGAGGTTCGAAGTAGATCGGCGAGTTCGGCACCGGGATAAAGTTCATGGCGCAGGCGACGCAGGTTCTCAAGCACCCACGGGTCCGCGTGGTACACCGGCCGTTTGCGAATCTGCCCATCCTGTTCCGTGAGTTCGTTCGGATTCCAGTGTTCCGCCCATTGAGTACCAGGTCCGCCAATGCGCCGGATATCCGCGAGCGTCATGGCGCCCGGTTTTCCCGGTGCACGTAACGGTACTGGCGGTGTTCCTTTGGACGGGCTCAGGTGACAACCGTCGCAGCCTCGCGCATAGGAGATCGGCTGAAACGTTCTCCCGTATGCATTGGGTGTGTGGCAAGCCAGGCAGGCCTCCTCGGCGTCGCCGAGTGAATCGCGCTCCATCACCTCACGCACATGCAGCACGTGCGGAAAGAGCAGATTCGTGTTGTTCGCCAGCTTCTTTGCCGCGAATTCGAATTCTGGATGATCGTTGGCGAACGAACCTGTCGTGTGGCAACTGGTGCACTGCGCGTCTGCAACACGCGCTAATGAGTGTTCGCGACCCTGATGCTCCCGGTGACAGCTACCGCACGACGTCTCTTTGTGCTTGGCCGCGGACCGGTCCGACTCGCCCGACTGGTACTCGTAGTGCCGCGCGAAGCTGTACACGGGACGGTCGCCAC
>JAYSVL010000315.1:0-5177 GCA_043718595.1 Gemmatimonadaceae bacterium | reverse complement strand
ACGTGAGCCATCTGTGTCTATCGGGTCGCCTGCCTTTTGCGATTCCGAGATATTCGTCCTGAATGCGTCGCGTGATCGGGCCCGGCGTGCCGGCACCCACCTGGATGTGATCCACCGAACGGATTGGTGTTAGTTCGGCTGCGGTACCGCAGAAGAACAACTCGTCCGCGACATACAACATTTCGCGCGGCAGCTCGAGTTCCTTGACCGTCAGGCCAAAGTCATCTGCGATGTGCATGATCGAGTTGCGCGTGATACCCGCCAGAATCCCGGAGGCCATCGGTGTCGTGTACAGCACGTCGTCGCGCACAAGGAAGATGTTCTCACCGCTGCCTTCGGAGACGAGTCCGCTGGCGTCGAGCATGATACCTTCGGCAAAGCCATCCAAACGCGCTTCCATCTTGGAAAGCTGCGAATTCAGGTAGTTGCCGCCCGCTTTGGCCATCGTGGGAAACGTACTTGGCGCAGCACGACGCCAGCTGGATACGCACACGTCAACACCGTGCTCCAACGCGTCGCCACCGAGGTAAGTGCCCCAGTTCCACGCAATGATGAACGTTTCGACAGGTGCCGCCATGCCGAGTACACCCATCTCTTCGCCCGTGCGCAGTGCGATCGGTCGCAGATAGCACTGGGCGAGCGCGTTGGCACTGACGGTGGCACCTGCCGCTGCGACCAGTTCCTCAACCGTCCAGCGCATTGGCATGCGATAGATGCGCGCTGAATCGTGCAGGCGACGCATGTGCTCCGGTGCACGAAAAATGGCCGGCCCGCTTGGCGTCTCGTACACACGCACGCCCTCAAACACGCTCGACCCATAGTGTACGGCGTGCGACATGACATGGATGCGCGCGTCTTCCCACGCGACGAGCGCGCCATCATGCCAGATCTGCTGTGTTCGGCCGGACGTCGATGCTGCCATAGGGCTCCGCCTGCGGTGGAAACTGTAGGATACACGGCGGATCAGCCGCCACGCCACTGCTCCAGACGCATACCGAGCAGTGTCATACGCTCCTCAAGCCCCTCCTGCGGCGAGACGAGTTGCCCATTGCTTAACAACTCTCGGCCCGCGACCGTCACGAGCGATGCACGCACGGCGCCGGCCAGCACGTGCACGAGCGTCACCGCGGGATCGTAGAGGGGTGTCGCCTCGACATGATCCAGTGGAAACGCTGCGAGGTCGGCGTCCTTCCCCACCTCCAGCGTGCCGATCCGATCATCGAGCAAGAGAGCGCGTGCTCCGCCCCGTGTTGCGAGATCGAGTGCCGCATGCGCTGACAGCGCGTCCGGCCGGCGTTCGGTGATCGCCTGCAACAAGGTGGCTTGTCGCGCTTCGCCGAGCAGGTCCATGCGATCGTTACTGGCGACCGAATCGGTGCCGAGTCCTGTTGCCACACCAGCGTGGAGCATGCGGTTGAGCGGGGCGATGCCGTGTCCAAGCTTGGCGTTGGAGATTGGACAGTGAACGATACTCGCGCCGGCAGCAGCGATCGCGGCCAGGTCGTTGTCGTCTACTTGAATGGCGTGAATGAGCAGTGGACGCGCGCTCAGCACGCCGGTGTCTGCAAGCAAAGCAATCGGCGAGCGCGCTTGTGGTGACACAGCGATGCCGCGCGCGCGCAGGCGTTCAGCAAATGGCCCCCCACCGTCACGCACGAAGGCCGTTTCCGCCTCGCTCTCCGCGATGTGCACCGCGATCGGGAGCGCGTGTTCGCGCGCGTAGCTGGCAACGGCGCGAAACAGTGCGGCGGACACGGTGTAGGGCGCGTGCGGTGAGACGCCGGTGCCTACCAATCGGGTGTCGAGCGCGCGCGCTGCGCTCACACGCGCCCGAAGTGCCGTCATAGCGTCATCGCATTGTGCTGGGTCGGGGCCAAACACTTCGAGGTAGCCGATGCCACGTATCCCCATCTCGCGCATGGCAACGAGCGGCGCGTCCGATTCGGCGGTGTCGGCGCAGGTGGTGATGCCGTTGCGCAATGCTTCGCCAATGCCGTGCCGTGCCGCATCACGCAGTGCGTCGCTGTCCAACACCTCGCGGCGCGCGGCGGTGAGCGTGTGCAGCCAGTCGCGGAAGTCGAGCTGCTCGAGAAACCCGCGCATCGCGGTGACTTCGAGATGCGAGTGCGCGTTGACGAGGCCCGGCATCAGCGCCGCGCGGCCGAGCGATACATGACGCGCGTCGCCCGCCTGCGTGAGCACGTCGTGCTGCGTGCCGACGAGCATGATGCGTTGGCCGTCAACACAAACGGCGCCGTCCCGGATGGGTGGCGCCGCGATCGGGAGCACCCAGCTCGCCGAATACACCGTGCGTTTGACCGTCATTGCGGCGGAATGCGAAACGGATTCGTGGTGTCGCGAATCGCTTTGCTGCGCATGCTGTCGCCGGGAATTGGCGGACCGAGCGGAATCGGATCGGTGCAGAGATATTTGGGTTCCGTGCCTTGCACGAAATACTCAGTGATGATCTTCGCCTGACACGCGGACGTCACCACACCACCGGTGATTCCGTCGATTTGCTGCGATGATATGCCGTCGGGCATCGGCCAGTCGGGTGGCTCGGGTTTGCGACGGTACACTTCGGTCATGAATGCTGTCCACGCCGGCGCCGCAAGCTCCCCACCCTGCGCGTTGGCTTTGATCTTGTTCGGACGGTCAAACCCCATCCATACGCCTGCAACGATGTCCGCGGTGTAACCAATGAACCACACGTCGGCGCCGTCATTGGTGGTGCCTGTTTTGCCACCGGCGGGCACATGGAAGCCCGACCCCCACACGCTGCGTGCCGCGGTGCCACGTACCACGACGTCTTTCATCGCGCTAACCATCAACCACGATTCTTCTGGTGTCAGCACCGCCTCGCGTGACGAGGGTGGAGTCCACAACACTTTGCCGTCGGTGCTGGTGACTTTCACAATGCCACGCGGTGTGGTGCGAAGCCCAAGGTTGGCAAACACGGAATAGGCGCCAATCATTTCGAGCGGATAGACATCAGCGGAGCCGATAAACATCGACGGATATCCAGGAATGGGCGTCGAGATACCAAAGCCGCGCGCCATACTTTTCACCGACCCAATGCCGACCTGCAACCCTGTGCGAATCGCTGCCAGGTTGCGCGACAAATACAGCGCGCGACGCATCGACAGCGGTCCCAGGAACTTGTTGTCGTAGTTCTGTGGCGTCCACATTTCGCCGGTCTGTTGTTCCAGTGAAATCGGCGAATCATCCACAATTTGCGATAACGAAAACCCGGCGTGTATGGCCGCCGCGTACACCAACGGCTTGAACGTGGAGCCCGGTTGACGCAGTGCTTGCGACGCCCGGTTGAATTTGGAGTCGTCGAAGTCGCGCCCTCCCACCATCGCGCGTACGGCCCCCGAGCGTGGCTCGATGGCGACAAACGCACCTTGCAGATACGGCGAGTTGGCAGCGCCGCCCTCTGCTCCTTCGGCGTTCTTGGCGAGGTAGCCCTCGTACGTCAGGTGACTGTAGGTGCCAAAGCGACCGGCCTCGATCGCCTTGATCTGGTTCTCCAGTGCGCGTTCAGCGGCGCTCTGCATGTCGAGATCGAGCGATGTCTGCACCTGCAGGCCTTCGTCATACAGACGCGGTCCAAAGTGTGCTTCCAGCTGCTGTCGCACGTACTCCACGAAGTAGGGAGCCACGTCCCCAGACTCTGTGCGCTGCGCGAGCTGCAGCGGAAACGCTTTGGCGAGTGATGCGTCCGAGTCACTGATGCTGCCTTCACGACGCATGACCTCGAGCACCGTATTGCGACGCTGGATCGCGCGGTCGGCGAAGCGACGAGGATTGTAGCGTCCCGGCGCCTTTGGTAAGCCAGCCAGCACGGCGGCTTCGGCGAGCGTGACGTTGCGCACCGACTTCCCGAAGTAGCGTTGGGATGCAGACTCGACGCCATACGCGCCGTTACCGAGGTTAATCTGATTGAGATACAGTTCGAGAATTTTGCTCTTCGAGTAGCGCTGTTCGATGGCGTGGGCCACGCGCGCTTCTTTGAGTTTGCGAAAAAGGGTTTTGTCGCGCGAAATGCGATCAGAGAACACATTGCGCATCAACTGCATGGTGATCGTCGAGAAGCCCTGCGCGTATCGCATTGCACGCAGATTGCGCGCCAGCGCGCCGACAACGCGGTAGTAGTCGATGCCTGAGTGCGAATAGAAGCGTCGGTCCTCAATCAGGATAAACGCATCCTGCACCTGCTTTGGAATCTGGTCGAGACGAACGACGGTTCGCCGTTCGGTTCCCAGTTCAGCAATGAAACGCCCGTCGGCAGCGAACAGCTTGGACGTCTGCCGCGGCACATAGCCCTCAAGCGAACCAATCGAGGGACAGCGGCCCTGACGACACACGACGGTCCAGGCGCCAGCCAGCGCGCCAGCGCCAAGTGCTCCGCCAAACAGCACGAGCACGGTGAGCCAGCCGAGGACCGGAAAGCGCGCCAAGGTGCGCGTGAAAAATCCGCTCACGGAGGCAACGATACCGGTCCGCGGGCGACTACGGCGAGAGGAGGAATTGGGTGCAGAGGCCATGTTTGGGGAACGCTACCGAGCCACACGGGCGTGCGCCAAGAGGTTTGCCCCGGATATCTTTGGACCATGACCGCTCATCCCGCCCCGCTTCACGAACTCGCCTGGCGCGAGTTGCTGTTCCAGCACACTGATGGTCTTGCCGACGCACTGCGCGCCGGCCCGATCAGCGGGTACTGCGGCTTTGACCCCACGGCGTCGAGTCTGCATGTGGGCAACCTCATCCCGGTGATGGGTCTGGTGCACTTGCAGCGCGCCGGTCATCGGCCGATTGCGGTGGTGGGCGGTGGCACGGGGATGATTGGTGACCCCAGTGGCAAGTCGTCCGAACGGGTGTTGCAAAGTCTCGAGACGATCGACGCTAACGCGGAAGCGATTCGCGAACAGCTGTCGCGCTTTCTCGACTTTGAGGGACCGCACGCTGCGAAGCTGGTGAACAATCTCGACTGGTTGGCGCCGCTGTCGATGCTCGAGTTTCTGCGCGACACGGGCAAACATTTCTCGGTCAACACGATGTTGGCCAAAGACTCGGTCAAGTCGCGCCTGGAGACGGGCATTTCGTTCACTGAATTTTCGTACATGCTGTTGCAGGCGCACGACTTTCTCGAATTGCACCGCCGTGAAGGCGTC
>JAYSVL010000314.1:0-17248 GCA_043718595.1 Gemmatimonadaceae bacterium | reverse complement strand
GGGCACGGCGCCGCCGGCAAGGGTTGTCGACGACGGTTAGCTGCGTCGGGGGCGCATCCGTTCCGCTTTCTCCAGCGCCTGAACGAAGGCGCGCGTGTTCCTTCGTTTTGGCTTCTTTCTGCTAACCTCGACGCCAGCCATGACGGCAATCCCACTGATGCGCAGCACAGGCGCGTTCGGGTCATCAAGGTTCGCGGCATCAGTCGTCGCGCCAAATCCGCCCATGACGGCCGCTCCGACACACTCCACGCGTACGCCGTTCGGCACCAAAATCTCGACACCGCCCATGAGGGCATAAGCGTCAATCTGCGTGACGCCTGCGCCAAGGCGAGCATCTCGAAGGTCCAGTTCGACGCCCCCCATGACAGCCACGACCTTGAAGTGCCGCGGGACGACCCATCCCGCACCGCGCTGAAATCCTCCCATCACGGCCACCCCAATGCCGCGCTCGGGCACGGAGAACTCGTGCGCCACGCGCATGTCACCGGCGCGCGCCACGCCATACTGTACGGGCGCATCAAGCTCGGCGACCATCTGCTCAAGCGCGTGAACTGACGGCGCCTCGTACACACGCGCGAGCCACGCGTCGAGCTGCTCTTCAGCAATACGGTCGGTGACGTACGCTTCCGAAATGCGTTGGACGACAAACGCGCGCTGCGCCTCCGACACGTCCGTCGGCAGCTGCGCGCCCAGTGGTTGTGTGCGCATGTCGTACGGGGGTGTCGTCATCCGTCCGCCATCGCGCGCTCAACCGCAGCCACTGTGCGCGCCACCGCCACCGCATCCGTTTGCCAGTTCACCACGCACACGCGCATCGCCCGCCGTCCCTGCCACGTCACCGGGCCAAACATCGCTTCGCCACCGCGATTGATCGCCGTAATGACCTGATCGGTGCGAGCATCATGCTCCTCCGGCGTCGCACCAACACGCGAGTCAAGAAAGCGCACTAACCCCTGATTCAGTCGGGCCGCCGACACGATCTCCGCCCCTGGCAGCGCACCGATGCCTCGCACCAACGCCTCGCACTGATCCGAGCACCGCTCGATCAGGGCGACCACGCCGTCACGTCCCAATTCACGGAGCGCGGCGTACGTCGCAAATCCGCGGGCACGACGCGACCACTCCGGCGACCAATCGATTTCGTCACGCGAGTCTTTTTCGGCCACAAAGTACGAGTCGTGAATGGTGAACGCGCGCCGGTGCGCGTCGGCGTGACGGACCGCCGCAAACCCGCAGTCTTGCGGCACGTTAAGCCACTTGTGACAATCGGTGGCCCAGCTGTCCGCAAGCTCGATACCATCGGCCAATGCTTCGTAGCGTGCACTGGCGCGCGCAAACAGTCCGAATGCGCCGTCCACGTGCACCCACGCCTGATGCGCATGCGCGAGCGGAATGAGGTCGCGAAAATTGTCAAACGCGGCCGTGTTCAAGTCGGCCGCGTTGAGTGCCACGATGGTTGGGCCCGTGGCTGAGACAAGGGCGGCCTCAAGCACCTCGCGCGCGATCGCTCCTTCCGTGTCCGTTGGTAAGACGATGATTTGTTGCGACCCAATGCCCGCGTAACGCAAGGCGCGATCGAGCGACACGTGGCGGATCGCGCTCACGAGGACCACAAGCGGCGGCGATCCCGCCAAGCCCTGTGCGCCAACGTCCCATCCGTGCCTACGCAACAGATGTTCGCGGGCCGACAACACACCAACGAAGTGCGCCATCTGGCAACCGGTCGTAAACGCGAACGACGCGTCCGCCGGGAGCCGCAAAATGTCGAGCAACCATTTGCCGGCGACTTCTTCCACCACAGCCGATGCTGGCGACGTCGCATAAATCGCCGCATTCTGATCCCAAGCCGTGAGCATCCACTCGGCCGCGACCGCCGAGTGCAGTGCACCGCCCATCACCCACGCGTAGAAGCGTGGACCGGCATTGTTGACCAGGCCACCCTCGACGGCCTGCGCAAGCTCATCGACCACTTGCGCCGCCGAGACACCAGCGTGTTCCAGTGGAATGTCGAAACGCGCCAGCAGGGTATCGCGTGACACCGTTGGCGCGACAGGAATGTTGTGCAGTGCGTCGAGGTGTCGACGGGCATGAAACGTTGCGCGATCGAGTGCGGATGGAGTCATGCGGGAGAGGTCGGTGAGCATGGCGCGGTAACTCGGCAAATTGCCGTGGCGACTCCAAGCTACTCCGTTCATCACTAACTTGCAGCCGCGACTACACACCCCAGTCCAACGCCCCGTGTCAGCTCGGTGCGCAAGCCTGAGCGCACGTCCACCTACGTCAGAACTTCAATGACACGCTGGTACCCCGTGGCTCTCGCGGCCATGTGCATCGCCTGCGCTCCGCGCGCCGACAACGCGACACCAGCGCGCGACTACCTGTATCTGTGGACTGCGTCGGCGGATACAATACAACCCGACTTTCTCGCCGTCGTCGACGTGACCGAAACCGGCAAACGCTACGGCACACTCGTCACCACGCTGCCTGTCCCGGGCGTGATGAACTTTCCGCATCACACGGAGCACGAGTTACCCGCCGACCGTCAGCTATTTGCCAACGGTTTTGGTTCTGGACAAACGTTTGTCTTTGATCTGACACAACCGGACGCACCGCGCATCGCCGCGTCATTCGGCGACATTGATAGCTTGGCGCATCCACATTCCTTCCTGCGGCTCGCTAACGGCAACGTGCTCGCGACGTTTCAGATGTCGCACCACGCGGGACATATGCGAACCGGCGGCCTTGCTGAACTGACACCAGCTGGCGTGCGCGTGCGCTCTTCGTCGGCCGACTCACCCGGCGCCGATTCGGGACTGCGTGTGTACAGTGCGGGCATTGTCCCAGCCTTCGATCGCATCGTCACCACATCGACGGACATGGAGAAGGATTTTTTTGAGCCGTCGCGCACGTTGCAGGTGTGGAAATTGTCCGATCTCTCGCTGCTCACGAGTATCACGCTGCCGGGTCCTAATGGTGTGCTGAGCGCTGAGCCGCGTTTGCTTGACGACGGTCGCACACTCTTGGTGTCGACGTTTAGTTGTGGACTGTTTCTGGTGGACGGACTCAATGGCAACACACCATCGGCCACGCAAGTTGGCGCGTTCCCGCGCAAAGACGGTACGAGTTGCGCCATACCGCTTATCGTCGGCCACTACTATCTGGTCACCGTGCCGGCATGGAGTGCGGTAGTCAGTCTCGACATTACGAATCCGCGCGCGCCGAAAGAAGTGAGTCGAGTGTCATTTGATTCGACGGACGTCCCACACTGGATTGCAGTCTCGCCGGACGCCAAGCGCGTGGTGGTGACGGGCTATGCGTCCATGCAACACACGGTGCACATGCTGCACTTGGACTCGACAACCGGTCGGCTGTCGCGCGACACACTATTCCGCGACCAAGGTGCCACGGCGCCCGGCCTTCGAATGGACAACAAGCAGTGGCCGCACGGCGGCAACGCGAAAGGTATTCCACACGGCGCGGTGTTCAGTCGCTGAGTCACAGCCCATCACGGCCGCCTGACGAGCGCGTTCAGTGGCTGCCGAGTCGGACATAGGGTGGAACGAAGGTTGCGTGTACATTTGAGACTAACGACGCGGCGCCCGAACCGACGTCGCTTTACGCCGCGCCGTCCAGCCCCCCCGCCGATGCACTCCCGCGCGCGCCCCGCAGCGTTGCTCCTCTGCCTCTTTGCCGGCTGTGGCGACGGCGCCTCAGTCGCGACGCCGTCCGGACCGCCGACGACGCTGGTGAGTGCGAACAGTGTCATCAGTACCCTCGTCGGTACAAGCCTGCGCTACGACGCCAGCAAGGGCGGGACGGCTTTTTCCACAGGCCGCGGCGCGTTGACGTATGCCGCGGTCTTTGCAAGCGTTAGCACAGGGCTCGTTGCAACCGGCGCCGTGATCAGCGGTCAACCGACATCGCCCGGCGTGACCTGGGCAACGGTGACGGCAACCGACGCGAGCGGAACGTCGGCCAGCGATCGGTTTGCGATCGTGGCTTTTTCACCAGGATTGCCGACGCCAAACTTTCCCGTCATACCGTTCCGCTATACGGATGCGTCTGTGCCATTGCCCGCGCACTTCACCGCAACTATTGACGGCGCGTCTGTCGTCGCGACAGACAACACACCGGCCGACAATGCGATCACCGATGCCGGTGCCGCACTCGGTCGTGTGTTGTTCTACGACCCGCGTACGTCGGGCAACGATGGATTGTCGTGCGCCGGCTGTCACAGTCCGTTCATTTCGTTTGCGGACACACCACAAAAGAGTGTGGGCTTTTCCGGCGGCATCACCGGACGCCATTCGCCAGCGCTGGCCAACGCGCGCTTCTACAAGCGTGGCCGTTTCTTCTGGGACGAGCGTGCACCGACGCTTGAAGCGCAAGTGCTGCGACCGATTCAGGACGAGATCGAGATGGGTATGACCCTCGAGAATCTCGTCGCCAAGCTGACCGCGACGCCATACTATCCACCGCTCTTCTCGGCAGCGTTTGGCACGCCCACCGTGACAAGTGATCGCGTATCGCGTGCGCTCGCACAGTACGTACGCACCCTCGTGTCGACCAATTCGCGCTACGACCGGGCGTTTGTCGGCAGCACGCCCAACTTTGCCTCGGTCTTCACGGCGCAGGAGATCGCCGGCGAACGACTGTTTCGCTCAACGGGGTGCAGCGCCTGTCACACCACGGTGGCGCAGGTGAGCGACTCCGTCCACAACATCGGACTCGACGTGGTGAGTGCTGATACCGGTGCCGGTGCGGCCGCGTTCAAAGCGCCATCTTTGCGCAATGTGGCGGTCTTCCCGGTCGGTTCACAACGCTCGAACAGGTCGTCGACTTCTTTGACAGCGGCGTGCAGGCCAGTCCAACACTTGATCCGCGGCTGCGCGCAGCAAACGGCGCGCCAAAGCGACTCGGCCTGAGCACGACGGACAAAGCGGCTCTGATCGCATTCCTCAAAACGCTGACCGACTCGACGTTTCTTACCGCGCCGCGCTTCGCCAACCCGTTCGCGCCACCAACGCTACCGCCAACACCACCCAACGCGACGGTCACCATTCAGTCGACGGCATATCACCCACAAACGCTTGTTGTGCCACCGAGCACTGTGGTGTCGTGGACGAACCTCGACAATGCGCGACACAGCGCGACGTTTGCGTTGCCAGGGGTCGGTTCCACGCCAACGTTTCGCTCCGGCGTTGAGCAAATCACCATGCCTGCACTGCCCGGCATCTACCAGTATCAATGCGCCGTCCACGGATTCGCGATGCGCGGCACGGTTGTTGTGCAGTAGCGGAGCGAATAGTGCACCTTTCAGGTCCGTTGCCCCATGGAGACTGCCTCCATGTTCCCCACACCATTTAACACGACAACGTTCGATGCCCTTCGTTGATCGGTGCTCTGCGAATCTGCCGCGCGTGTGCGCATTCGCGTTTCTTGGCATGATGTCCGGCACAACGGTGCACGCACAGGTCGCACCACTGCGCGCATTTGATCGTGTGCTCCTCCTCGAATCCACCAGCGAAACGTCAGCCAGCGTGAGTATCGGCGACGTGGATCGCAACGGCACGCTTGATGTAGTGCTCGCCAAAGGACGACACTGGCCGCTCAACAATCTCATCCTGCGCAACGACGGCAAAGGGCATTTCACCACGTCTCCACTCACCGACACGCCAGATCGCACCTATTCCGCTGCGCTGGCCGATCTCGACGGCGACGCTGATCTCGATCTCGTCGTCAGCAATGACCGCCCCGACAAAAAGCTTGTCTACCTGAATGACGGCAAGGGCGTGTATCACGTCGCGAGCACGTTCGGCCAGCCCGACTGGTCAACGCGCTATGTCACAGTGGCCGATCTCAACGGCGACAAGCGCCCCGATCTCATTGTTGCCAATCGCAGCTCAAATCCGGCCAACCCACGTCCAAGTTTCGTCTGTCTCAACAACGGCGCTGCTGCATTTCCCGCGTGCGAACCACTCGCCACACAGTCGGCGACGATCATTGTGGCGGCCGACCTCGATCGCAATGGCACGATCGACCTCTTCGTGCCGCACCGCGATGGCGGACAGAACGTGATCTTCTGGAACGACGGCAGTGGACGATTCACCGCACCCGGCACGCCCGTCGGTCCCGAGAAGTCGCAGATCCGCGCTGCTGTTGCCGCCGACATCAATGGCGACGGGCTTGTAGATCTGGTTGTTGGCGACGAACAACACGGCTTGTTCCTGTACGCAGGCGCGGGCAGTCGCACATTTACTTCGCCGCGCGCACTCGGCGCCGGTACCGGAGCGCCGTATTCCCTGGCCACCGCAGACATGAATCGCGATGGCACACTCGACATCGTCGTCGGACGACAGACCGCTACGGGCTCCGTGTTCTACAACCTCGGCGGCAAGCAGCCCGCGTTTACAGAAACGTCGTGGAATGATGGCCTGGGTTCGGTGTACGGCGTCGCCATCGCTGATCTTGATGGTGATGGTTGGCTGGACATCGCCGCCGCGCGGTCCGAAGCACAAAACGGGATCTGGTTCAGCACTCCGGCGACGCGCCGTTCACTGGGTGCGGGTCACACCAACCGCACGCTGAATCGCGTGACCGCGGTTGTCCAGTAGTCGCTAGTAGCGAAACGCGTACTGCACCTTCACCAGCAACTGGTTCGACGCGAAGCCCCAGTTGCGCGAGTACCGCTGCGTCGGATCCGTCTGCACGCCAGTGGCGTACGGTAGTCCGGTGGCTGGATCTATGTCGTGACGCAGGTTGTGGTTATAGACCACAAAGAGGTCGCCGAGTGGCGAGAACGTCCAGCGCAACCGCGTATTGGCGCCAAAGCTGTCGCTCTGATTGTCGTACTGCGCGTAGCTATTGAACTGCAGGTTCGGCGACACATTAACTCGCACGCGCGTGCCAACGAGATCCTGCGTGAACGCCCCCTCGCGCAATCGCCCGACGTTGCGCGCCCACGGGTTCGATCTCAGTGAGCTCGGCAATCGAGTCGGCACTCGCCCACATGGCCTCGTCCAGCACGCCATCCAGCCGCAAGCCGCTTTGCAACGGCGACGTGCGTAACGTCGCGATCTGGGCATCCGTCGCTCGACTACTCGGCTGAGCGTACAGCCTGCCCGCCGAGCAGAGTGCGGCCAGTAGCAACCCTGCAGCAAGCTGGAGCAGGTTGGGAGCGACGATCGCGCGAACGGAAGGCATCAGTGGGGTTGTACTGACGGAGAATCGGCGACAACAGACGGCAGTACATTAATACGCATCCAGCGACGAATCGTGAACAACCACCCGTGCTGCGAACGGCGGCCCCCATTTCCTCTTCGCCTCCTGCCATGCCATCCACTGCTGCACGATCGCACCCGTCCTCGCATTGGTGTGGCGTCGCCGCACTCGCGTCGCTCCTCGCGTTTGCTGCGCATGCACAAGTGACTGCGGCACTGTCTGCTGACGGTGGTCCGGCATGGGCCAGTGTGCAACAAGCACTCGGCGGACGTGGCACGATGCAACCCGGCGATGCGCTGCGTTTCGGTTTTCCGCGCACCGATCTCACCGTCATCGCCGACGGCGTCACGCTCAAGCCAACGCTGGCGCTCGGCTCGTGGGTGGCGTTCAAACGTATGACATCGTCGAACGAAACGATGGTCATGGGCGATCTCGTGCTCACCGAAGATGAAGTCACGCCGGTCATGACGGCGCTCCAGCAGGGTGGTGTCGAACAAACCGCGCTGCATCATCATGTGTTTCGCGAATCGCCGCGTGTGTTGTACATGCACATCGATGCGCACGGCGATGCGACGAAAATTGCGCAGGCCATTCGCGCTGCGCTCGCGGCAAGCAAGACGCCAATGACCGCTGCGTCGGCAGCACCCGCAACGCCGCTCGATCTCGATACGGCCGCGATCGCGCGTACGCTCGGCGTGAGTGGACGGATGAACGGCGGCGTGTATGGTGTGAATGCGCCGCGCGCCGAACGCATCATGGCGCACGGCATGGAGGTTCCGCCGTCCATGGGTGTGGCGACGGTGATGAACTTTCAGCCGCTCGGCGGCGGACGCGCGGCAATCACTGGCGATTTCGTGATGACGGCGGCCGAAGTGAATCCGGTGATCCGTGCACTGCGCGAACGCGGAATTGAAGTGACGGCGCTGCACAGCCACATGCTGGACGAAACACCGCGACTCTTCTTCATGCACTTCTGGGCGAAAGACGACGCTGTCAAACTCGCCACCGCGCTGCGTGCCGCGCTCGACAAGACTGCACGACCTGCACCAACTCCACCGGCTGCGCGACCCGGCGCTGGACCGACGGCACAGGGCGCCGAAGCAGACACGCCGCTACTCACACGCTTTGATGCGAACCGCAACCAACGTCTTGACCGCGCAGAACGCGACTCCGCGCGTGCATATCTCGCCGCACATCCGGAACTGCGTCAGCCGATGCGAGGCCAGCGCTTGCCGTCGACTGGCACGGCTGGCGCGAAGGTGTCACCGCGCGACGTGCGGCGATATCCGGCCAGCACCGACCTCTACGCTCCCGAATCACTGCGCACCGTATTCCTGACGTTCGAGAACGACAACTGGGAGCGTGAACTCGCGGACTTCTGGCATACCGATGTTGAAGTGCCCGCGGTGCTGGAGATGGATGGCAAAGTCTATCGCGACGTTGGCGTGAACTTCCGAGGTAACAACTCGTTTCACATGGTCCCGGACGGTAACAAACGCTCGTTCGCCATCAACTTGGACACGTGGCGCGCACAAGATTTGCTTGGGCACACATCGCTCAACCTTCTCAACGCCAATCAGGACCCGACGCTGTTGCGATCGGTGTTGTATCTGGACGTGGCGCGCGAATACATCCCCGCTCCGAAGGCAAACTTTGTGCGCGTGGTGGTGAACGGAACGTTGTGGGGCGTCTACGTGAATCAGCAGACGTTTAGCAAACAGTTGCTTGCCGAACGCATGGGCTCCACAGCGGGCACGCGGTGGAAGTCACCAAACAATTCATTCGGAGGTGGCTTCAACTATCTGGGCGACGACCTGGCGCTGTATCGTCGCTGGTATGAGATGAAGGGGGCCGATGACACCGTCGCATGGCGCGCCCTCGCCAACGTCACCAAAGTGCTCAATACCACGCCGCCCGATCGTCTCGAAGCGGCACTCGCGCGTATCATGGATATCGATGAAGTGCTGCGTTTTCTCGCGCTCGACGTGGCGTTGGTGAACGGTGATGGCTACTGGAACGATGGCAGCGACTTTAACGTGTTGCGTGACGCGCAGGGGCGTTTTCAGGCACTCCCGCACGATGTGAATGAAGGATTTCGTGCGCGTGGCAATGGGGCGTCGCCCGATCCACTCGTCGCCCTCACGGACACCAACAAGGCGTTACGCGGTCGATTGCTTCAAGTGCCGGCGTTACGCACACGCTACCTCAAGTATGTCGGCGACATTGCCGACCGCTGGCTCGACTCGACGCGTCTTGCTCCACACATTGAGCGCTACGTGCGACTGATTGAAGCGGATGTGGCTCGTGACACGCGCAAGACAACAACCACCGACGCATTCCGTTCTGGCATTGCGCCTCGTGGCGGTGACACTACGCCGCCGGTGACGACGCTGCTTGGATTTGCTGCGGCACGTCGCGCTGCTTTGCTTAACAACCCCGCAGTACAACAGGCGCGCAAGCCGCACTAGCGCCACGGAGACGCGCTAATCCGGGCAATGGTGGGCAGAGCGGTTGTGCGTTAATCGTCGACATAGAAGTCGCTACAGATAAACACTTTCTTCGGCTTGCCTCGTGCAGCGTCAATTCTGATGTGAAAATCGCCCAGATCAGGCAACGGGATCGCGACAACAACATTGCGCTTGCTGACGCCTTTGCGGCTCACCGTGAGCGGTTGAAATACGGTGGAATCACCCCACACCGCGCCGGGCGCCGCACACGTGCCCCGGCGCACCTGCCACGTGCGAACGGTGCCAACTTTCTCCTTCTCCAGTGTCACCGTGACGTCCGTGGCCGTATTGGTGACGGTGGGTATCATCGACGCAAAACCCAGTACTTTGGATCGCTCGTTCTCGCGCAGCACAGCCACGTATTCGAAATGCCGACCTGCTAGCGTTGGCGACGCCGGTCGAGGCAGAGCTGTCAAACACAGCGTTACAAGAATCGCTTGGCGTTTCACGTTGAGTCCTGCGTGTGGGAGTTTGACGTTCAATGGAACCTGCGAACACAAAAGTTGCAATTCCAACGGCAAAACCATAGGTTCTCGCTCATGCGGAGCCGCTGGCGCCTCGTGGTGGAACTCGTGGCAGTGATCTCCTTGGCCATGAGCCAGGCGGTCGCTGTGCTTCACGGGGTGACGCATGACCGCCATCACGACGAGCAGTCAGCATCGCACGCATTCGTTGCCGATGCCCACGATCATGACGGCGAAGTCGGCCACGACGACGGGGACCACGAGCTGCTCCACAGTTCGACGCCCGCCAATCCGTCATTCGGCAAGTCGTTGTTGCCGACCGTGGTGCTCGTCGCGCAACTGGCATTTCCAGAGCTGACGGAACGCCTCGCCGTTCCCCAGAGCAGAGCGCGACCGCAACCGCGACCGTATGTTGCGTCGCCCCCGGACCAGCCACGAGCTCCACCAGTCGGCTGATCCGCGTCCCGCGTTCATGCGGTAGATGCTCATGACAACGTTGATGCTTGCTCAACGCCACGAACGCGAATGCGTTGGTGCTGCGTGGCTCGAGTGTGCGCCCGTCACCTAGGTGCATGCCTGAAGCGCAGTATCTCCGATCGCGTCCCTCACACATTGATGTCAGCGTCGCTGACGGCGGGAGTTACGTGAACGTACTTGTATGCCGCACGCAAACACGGTGGTGGATCGTCTGTTGTCCGCTACTGGTATCGTCTGCTGCCATCGCACAACCTGGGCATCCGTCGGATGGCATGCCTCCCAAGTCAGCAGCGCAACGTGCCATGACCACGCTCACCATCGATAGCGTGCTCGCGCTCGCGAAGGCGCAACATCCGCTCGTTGAAGCCGCGCGCGCTCGCGTCAGTGCGGCGCGTGGGAGTCGACGAACCGCAGGCGCGTTTGGCAATCCGGTCGCGTCGTACCAGGTTGAGAACGTCGCCTATTCCGGCAAGAGCAGCGGCCTCCCGACCGGCACACTACGCGAGGCACTGGCACTTGTGATGCTGCCGATGGAGCCACTCTTTCAACGGGGCCCGCAAGTGCGGCGCGCCAACGCCGAGGTGACCGCAGCCGAAGCGGACCTGGCCGTTGCGCAACAGCTCGTCGCACAAAACGCCGCGCACGCCTTCTACGAACTGGCCACTGCGCAAGCCGTACACGACGAAGCGGAGGAGGAGTACGACCAGCACAAACGACTGCTCGAGTATGTGCGCACGCGCGTCCGCGAAGGTGTGGCGCCAGAAGGTGACCTATTGCGAATCCAGGTTGAGGTCAGTCGCGCGGCAACCGCGGTCGTCACAGCGAACGTTGTAGTCATTCGGGCACGGTCACAGCTCCAGCTGCACCTCGGTGCCATATCGCGCGCGACAGTTGGTGACTCGGTGCGTGTCAGCGTTCCGCGCGCCATCATTGACGAGCGGCTGTTCGCTGCAGTTGATGCCACCGTGCAGAACATGGATGCCAAGCGTCCCGAGCTGGACGCCGCGCGCGCGCGCAGTGCGGCCGCAGTCGCAGGCGTATCGGTCGAACGAACCCTCGCGCTGCGACAGTTTGGTGCTATCATCGGCAATAAGCGCATTGGCAACGTCAATAGCGTGGTCGCCGGCGTAACCCTGCCAATTCCCCTCTTTGACGCGAATCGAGGCGAAGTGCAACGCGCCAATGCGCAGCGTGTCGCCACAGAGCACGAACTCGCGTGGGAAGTGCGGAAAGCCAATGCCGATTTGGAGGCGGCACATCAGATCGCCGCGCAACTCGCACGACAACTGTCCACGCTCGAACCAACTTTTCTCGATCGCGCCGACGAATCGCTGCGCGTTACACAAGCGGCGTACGCGGAAGGAGCTGTTAGTCTGGTAGAGATGGTCAACGCCACACACATCCACGGTGAAGCTCGACTCACATACTTTCGGCTCCTCAATGCACAACGCGAGAGTCTGGTCGATCTCGCGATCGCCGCTGGCCTACCTGCCAACACTTTGCTGTCACAACTGACAGTCCAGGAACGCGACGAGTCGAGTCGCCAGAGAGATGCACGATGACGATCACACACGCCATTGGCACAACACACCAACGTGGCCGCGAGTCCCTCGCGCTCCAAATCGCCATCGTGCTCGCGCTCGCTAGTGCATGCTCGGGAACTGACTCCGTACCGGCCGATAAAAGTGCGCCCGCCGATACAGTGAGCGCGGCGACCAGTACGACGCTCACCTTTACCCCTGAGCAAGTCGCGCATGGTGCGGTAAAGTGGCAGGCCGTCATCGCACGCACCGATGTCGTCACCACGGAGGTGCCAGCCCAACTGGTGCCGAACGACGATCGCACGACGCGCGTTGCGGCGCCGGCGATGGGCCGAGTGGTTGCCGTACATGTGCAACCCGGTGATCGTATCGGTGTTGGACAGGCTTTAGTCACGTTGCAAAGTCCGGAAGCATCGGCCGCGCGCGCTGACCTGCTCAAGGCCAACGCCGAGTTGGCCTCGCATACGGGGGCAGCGCGTTATGCGAAGAGTGCTCGCGATCGGGCTGAGCGACTACTCGCCGCCAAGGCCGCAGCGCTGCAGGATGTCGAGCGCGCCCGTGCCGACGATGAACTTGCTCAATCAATGCTGGCGCAGGCGAAAGCGGAGGTAGACCGTGCGAAAGCCACCGTCGCGCAGATGGGTGCTACAGAGTCTGGTGCGATGGTGTTAACGTCGACAACTGCAGGTGTTGTCATCGACCGCGACGCGGTGCCAGGCGCCGTGGTGAGCGCGGGCGATCTGCTCATCACGGTGAGCGATGCATCCACCTTGTGGCTCACCATTTCGGCAAGCGAAGGTGCAGCCCGCGCGGTGCGACCTGGCGCGCGTATCACGTTTAGCGTCGTTGCGTTTCCCGGAAAGACGTTCGACGCGCGTGTGCAAAGTGTCGGCGCAGCGTTGGACTCCGCTACGCGTACGGTGCCGATCCGCGCACTCGTCGAGAATAGGAACGCCATGTTTCGATCCGCAACGTACGCCACAGCGTGGTTGCCGAGCGGCGAGGCAACGGCCGGCTTTTCACTGCCCGACGATGCGGTGCAATTGCTCGATGAGCGCCCGGTGGTGTTCGTCGTGCGCCCGGACGGTAAAGGTGGAGCGACGTTTGAGCGACGCGACGTCGAGGTTGGCGCCAAATCGGACGGTCGTACACTCATCACAAAGGGTCTGTCGGCTGGCGATGTTGTGGTGACGGAAGGGGCGTTCGCGGTGAAGTCAGAATTTGCGCGCGGCAAAATGGCCGAGGGCTAACGATGATCGATTCGCTCATTGGCCTCGCCCTGCGTTTTCGCCTGGTCGTGATTGGCGTGGTGTTGGTGCTCATCGCCGGTGGAACGTGGGCGATCTCCAACATCAATGTCGACGCCTTTCCCGATCTTACACCAAATCAGGTGCAGGTCATTACGGTTGCTCCGGGACTTTCACCAAATGAAGTAGAGAACCTTGTCAGCTATCCGATGGAAACGGCGATGATGGGCTTACCGCGCACGACCGGCGTGCGTGCGATTGCGAAAGCCGGCATCTCTGTGGTGACCGTGTCATATGACGACGATGTCGACATGTACTTCGCACGAGCGCAAGTGCAGCAGCGCATGCAAGACGCGGCGCCCGGCCTCCCACTCGGCTTGCAGCCAACACTCGGCCCACCCGCAACGCCGATGGGCGAAGTGTTTCAGTATCTCGTCGAGTCGGACTCGCTGTCGCTGATTGAGCTCAAGAACCTGCAAGAGTACACCATCAAGCCGATGCTGCGCACCGTACCCGGTGTTGCCGATGTGAACTCATGGGGCGGGTTGGTGCAGCAGTTTCACGTGATGGCGAACCCGGCAAAGCTCGCGGGCTACGATGTCACGCTCGGTGAGCTTGAGCGTGCGCTCGCGGCCAACAACGGCAACTTCGGTGCAGGATACATCGAGAACCGCGGTGAGCGATTTACCGTGCGCGGGCTTGGGCTGATACGCGACACGACAGACATCGCCAACGTTGTGGTGGCCACCCGTGACGGTGGTACACCAGTGTACGTGCGCGACGTGGCCACGGTGAGTATTGGCGCTATGCCCCGCGAAGGCGCTGTGTCGCGAGATGGTCGCGGGGAAACACTCTCCGGCATGATCGTGATGCTGAAAGGTGCGAATGGCAAAGACGTGGTGTCACGCGTGCAGGCGCGGCTGAAAGAGATCAGCCCGCTGATGCCCAAAGGTGTGGTGATTCAGCCGTTCTACAATCAGGGCGAAGTGGTCGACCGCACCACACGCACCGTGTTCACCAACCTGATCGAGGGTGGCCTGCTCGTCACGCTCATCTTGTTTCTCTTTCTGCGCAACGCCCGTGCTGCCCTGATCACGGCGTCGGTCATCCCCTTGTCGCTGCTCTTTGCCTTTATCCTCATGAAGCGCGCTGGTGTATCAGCGAACTTGATGAGCCTCGGCGCGTTAGACTTTGGACTGATCGTCGATGCGTCAGTGGTGATGGTGGAGAATTTTGTGCGCCGTTTGGGACACGCGCAGGCTCCGGGCACCGCACGGTCTGAGGTGATTCGTCGTGCGGCGTTTGAAGTTGGTCGCCCGATCGTGTTTGGCGTGTGCATCATCATTGCGGTGTACGTGCCGATTTTCTCGCTGCAGGGTTTGGAAAGTCGCATGTTCACACCGATGGCGTTTACGGTTTGTGTGGCGGTCCTCGGTTCGCTCTTGCTCGCGCTCACCTATGTGCCCGTCGTCGCGTCGCTCCTGCTCAAACAAACTATCGAAACGCCGGTGGTGTGGTTTGAGCGATTGCGTGTATGGTATCGACAGCGACTCAGCTGGGCGATGACGCATCGTGCGCTGGTACTAACGGGTGCGTCCGCACTGCTCGTCGTTGCGCTCGGGTCACTCCCCTTCCTCGGCACCGAGTTTATGCCGAAGCTGGACGAAGGCTCAATGCTGATCGAGACGCGGCGGCTGCCGAGTACGTCGCTGCCACAGGGCATGGCCATCGCCAAAGAGATCGAGAACACGTTGCGACGATTTCCTGAGGTGCGAAGCATCGTCACCAAGATGGGGCGCCCTGAGCTCGCCACGGAGACGATGGGGCTCTACGCCGGGGACGTGTACGTGATCTTCAATCCCAGGCGTGAGTGGAAGGCACGGTCGGAGGAGGAGCTCATCGTGCGGATGGACTCCGCGCTGAGTCAAATTCCGGGTATCGACTACAACTTTACGGCGCCAATGGCCATGCGCCTCGACGAAGCCATTTCCGGCGTGCGCACACAACTTGGCGTGAAGGTGTTTGGAGATAGCTTGCCGATCCTACAGGCGAAGGCCGAAGAAATTCGGAGCGTCATTGCTAACGTGCGCGGTGCGGCTGACGTATCGGTAGACGTAAGCGCCGGTGCCATGCAAGTGGAACTTGATCTCGATCGTCCGGCGCTGGCTCGGCATGGTCTCAACGTGTCAGATGTGCGTGATGCGGTGCAGTCTGGTGTTGGTGGTGCGCATGTCACCGAGGTGATTGACGGGCGGAAACGATTCCCCGTGGTTGTGCGACTCGCCGATGCGTACCGCGGCACACCCGAAGCCATCGGTCAACTGCTGCTCAATGCCCCGAGTGGTGCGAAGGTGCTCCTAAGCCAAGTGGCACGGGTGCGCGTGGTAGAGGGGGCAGAGCTCATCACCCACGAAAACGGTGAACGGATGGTGGTTGTGCAGAGCAACGTGCGTGGACGTGACCTTGGCGGCTTTGCCACCGAGGTGCAGCGCACGGTGGCCGCGAAGGTGTCGATGCCAGAAGGATATTTCGTCGCGTACGGCGGACAGTTTGAGAACCAGCAGCGCGCGATGCAGCGCCTGACGCTCATTGTGCCGCTAGTGCTGCTGCTCATCGTGGCGCTGCTGTACGCCAGCTTTGGCAACGCCAGACACGCCCTGCTGGTGATGCTCAATGTGCCGTTTGCGCTGGTTGGCGGAATCGGCGCACTGTGGCTGCGTGGGCTCAATCTCAACTTGAGCGCATCGGTCGGTTTCATTGCCCTCTTCGGCGTGGCCGTGCTGAACGGTGTTGTATTGGTTGCTTACATCAATCAGCTGCGTGATGACGGCCTTGATCTGGAGCGTGCGGTGCGCGAAGGATCAGAAACGCGATTGCGCCCAGTGCTGATGACCGCGTTGGTGGCAAGTGTTGGATTCATTCCTATGGCCATCTCCACCAGCGCTGGCTCCGAAGTCCAGCGGCCGCTCGCGACGGTTGTCATTGGTGGATTGCTGACGTCAACCCTGCTCACGCTGATTGTGTTGCCGATCGTGTACGAATGGCTGGAGGTTAAGTGGCCGGCGTGGGAGGCTCACCTGCCAAGACGTCGCGACCAGCACAACGTGGCAATCACCGCGACAGCCCGAGCCATCGGCGATTGAGATGACCATTCACCCAACCGCACGTCGCCTGTTGACGATCACGGCCGTTCTGCTGCTGACGGTGTCGCTCGACGCCTTCGCGCACGGTGTATCGAAAGGTGACAAGGGATACATCCAGGAGACGTTCGGCATCCGCATGATTCCATTCATGTACCTTGGCGCGAAGCATATGGTGACGGGGTACGATCACCTGCTCTTTTTGTTCGGCGTGATCTTCTATCTCTATCGCCTGCGTGACATTGGAGTCTATGTCACGTTGTTCGCGATCGGTCACTCCACCACACTGCTGCTTGGCGTGCTGACAGGTGTGAGTGTGAACGCCTACATCATTGATGCGATTATTGGGTTCTCGGTGGTCTACAAGGCACTCGACAACATGGGCGCCTATCAACGCTGGTTCGGTGTTCAGCCCAATGCCAAGGTGGCCACGATCGTCTTTGGCCTGTTTCACGGATTTGGCCTCGCCACCAAGTTGCTGGATTTTGAGATGGACAAGGACGGACTGAGTCTGAACCTCGTATCGTTCAATATCGGAGTGGAGATCGGACAGCTGCTCGCCCTGAGCACGATCCTCATCGCCATGAGTTATTGGCGGCGCAACGCCAGTTTCCATCGGCATGGTTTCACGGCGAACGCCGTGCTCATGAC
>JAYSVL010000313.1:0-5191 GCA_043718595.1 Gemmatimonadaceae bacterium | reverse complement strand
AACAATTGCGCCGCTGTCGCACCGTGCACGGTGCTTCGCTCGCCGGTGCGGGTGAAGACAAAGACGTGACGCTTTGAGTTCATGGCGATGCCGACGACTTCACCGAAGTGCATCGCGGGTGGAAGCTTGAGCGGCTCGATGTTGGCGTCAAAGCGAATCTCGGGCACGGCCGTTTGTGCGATCGCGCTGCCGGAGACGAGAACAACCAGGGCGATGGTGGTGGCGAATTTCATGAATGCTCCCGGCGGGTGAGGTCGTTGGAAGCCTCACGGTGCGGCCCGTGCAGACGCGCGTCAACAGTGAGCAGCCCACTGGCGCGTGGGAGCCGCGTCGTGTCGATTACAGGGAACCCCCTCCCGCGAGGTCGTGCATGGACGTGCAGCACTCATTCTCCCGTCGTGGTTTTGTTGGTGGTGTAGCCGCTGCCCTGGGCTACATCACGCTCTCGCCCGAAACCGCTCGCGCGGCGGCCGTGCTGGCGAGACAGGGTGGGGGATTGGTCGATCGTCCGTTCGCGGCGGACGACTATGACACGTACGCCAAACTCGCGGCCAACGAGAATCCGTACGGGCCACCAGAGTCGGTGCTCAGTGCGATGTCGCAAGGCATGAAGTATGCGAATCGCTATAACTATCCTGATGGCAACATCCTCGCCGAGATTGCCAAACATCACGGAGTTGGACCAGAGAACATTCTGCTCGGCGCGGGATCGGGCGAATTACTGAGCGTGGCAGCGCTCGCCTTGCTGGAAGGCGGCCGCAAGGTCATCGGCGTCGACCCGACGTTCATGACCGTGTATCAATTCGCCACAGGGGTCAAGGCGGATTCGATTCGACTGCCGCTGCTGCCCGACTATCGGCAGAACATCCCGCTGATGATCAGCACCACACGACACAACTGGCGCGATGTGGGCCTGGTGTATCTGTGCAACCCCAACAATCCAACGGGTCGCATTGTGACGGCAGCGGAGATCAAAACGCTGCTTGACGGTATTCCAGAAGATGTGCCGGTGTTGATCGATGAAGCGTATCATCACTTCGTTGACGATCCGGCGTATGCGACATCGGTGCCATATGTGAAGGCCGGTCGGCCGGTGATCGTGACGCGCACGTTCTCCAAGATCGCCGCGCTGGCGGGCATGCGGCTTGGCTACGCTGTAGCGCCGGCGGACATGATCACGAGACTCAAACCGCACTCGATCGCCAGCATTAATGCGATGGTCAAATGGGGCGGTGTTGCCGCGCTGCGTGACACCGAGTCGCAAGCGCGCGTGAAGAAGGTGACGATCGAGTTGCGCGAGAAGACAGCGCGAGAGCTGCAAGGGTATGGTTACGATGTGGTGCCGTCGGACGCGAACTTCTTCATGGTGCACATCAAGCGGCCCGTGGAACCGGTGATCGACGAGTTTAAGAAAAAAGGCATTCTCGTTGGCCGTCCGTTCCCGCCGATGACGCAGCATCTCCGGGTGTCGATTGGAACGCCGGCGGAGATGCAGCGGTTCCTTGGCGGCTTCCGTGAGATCTTCCCGGCGGGTACTCGCACGTCTGGCGATTCTGCCAAGCGATAGCTGACACATTGCTGGGACGGCAGGTGACGCGCGCGCGACGACTCCTCGCGTGCGCGCTGTCCGTGGCCGCATACGCCGGTCCCGCCGCGACAGCTCGTGCACAATCGGCGTGTGGAACAAAGGCACACGTCTCCGTGCGTCCAGCTCGCCCGCGCGACGGCACCGTATTTTTGGTGGATGTGCGTGACGCGCCGCGAGAGGTTGTGCTTGGTGGCACGGTCGCGGGCGAGCCGTTGCACTTCACGTGGGACAGTGTTGGCGTCGCGCATGCGTATGCGCCAACCAGCATCGGCAGCAGCAAGGTGACCCTGTTCGTGGTGTGCGCGAAAGGTGCCCGCCGCGACACCGTTCGCACAATCGTCGTACTGACGTCAGCCAAGTACGCGGTGGAGCGATTGCGCGTCGCGCCAAATTTTACGGCGCGCCCCGACTCTGCACTCGCGGCGCGAACGAAACGCGAGGCTGCGCTAACGCAAGCGCTTACCGCCGTCACCCACGAGACGCCGCGTTTGTGGACTGCACCATTTGTGGCGCCGCGACCAAGTCGCATCACCAGTGCGTTTGGCCGCGCGCGCAGGTTCAACGGAAAAATACGCTCGCGACACATGGGCACGGACTACGCTGGTGCGCTCGGCGCGCCGATTCTCGCGGCAAATCGCGGTGTGGTGCGACTCGTGGAAGAATTCTACTTCAGTGGCAACACGGTATACGTCGACCACGGCGCCGGGCTAATCACGGCGTACCTGCATATGAGTGCCACACGCGTTGCCGTTGGCGACACGGTGGAGCGTGGCGCGTTGCTCGGACTCGTTGGTGCAACGGGGCGTGTGACTGGACCACATCTGCACTTCATTGTGCGATACGGGCGGTTGTCCGTAGATCCGCAGTCGTTGTTGCGCGCGACGCAACCGGTTGTGCTCGCTGACAAGGCGGCGGGCGGAGTTCGCCGGCGCTAGACCCGACGCGACGGAATCAGAAGGTCGGCGCGGGCGGAACTGCTAGCGTTTCCCACAGGCCGCAGGATCTGCTTTGACAAAGTACGGCTTGTAGTTGGCCGATTGGGGGTCCATACAGCCCTGCAAGTTGACGATCTCCACCTTGCGAAAGTCGATTGGCGCCGTTTCGGCTTGCAGTGAGATGTAGCCTTTTGCCAGCAGTGCACCTTCGACGAGCACAAACGGATTCGTGTTGTTCGCTGCGCCGCCGCCCATCTGGGGTTTGTTGTATGTGAGCACCGTATCACCGTTGACGATGTGCTTGATGACAGAATCGCCAAGCACCATGGCTTCCACGCGTACCCACTGATCACCGTCGAGCGTTGTGGACGTGGAGTTGATACAGTGTGTCGTGATCAACTTGTCGTTCATGACCACGTTGGTGCCGGGCGTACACAGGTTGCCATTGGTGCGCGTGCCGCGTCCGAGCCCGCCGAGCAGTTGGACTTCGAGCGAAATGGGAAAGTCTTGGTTGAGTCCCATGCTCGCTGCCGACTGCGAGTGCACCATGATGCCGTTGTTGCGAATCGCCCAACTATTGGCAGCGCCAGCGCCAGTCACCTGCTCGCCAACGAACCGATACTCGGCGGCGACGATGTAGTAGGCGAATGGTTGCTTGTGGAAGATGTGCCCAAACTGGCCAGTGAAATCGGGCCACTGATCATATCGCACTTGCAGCTCACCATCAGCAACGCGAAACGTATTACGAAAGTTCTCACCGAGCGGGTGTCCGGCGAACTTGATATCCCAATCTTTGAGGTCGCGTCCGTTGAAGAGTGGTGTCCACTCCATAACTGTGGCTGGCGGTGTGCCCGATTTGCGATACGCGTCGAGTTTGTCGGCGTATGCGGACTCGAGACGCATTACTTGCACGGCGCGCACCACATCAGGCGCGGCGGCGCGGCTGGCCCACGCGGCGCTCAATACCGGAAGCACTTTGTCGGTCACTGTCGCTGGCGCGCGATTGCCGCGCACGGACTGCAACAGCACGGCAAACCCAAGCGCACGTGATGACGGTTGCGCGCCGCGCGACATGTCAATGAAGTAGTCGAGTTCCTGCAGGCGACGACGATCACCTACGAAACGACGCCACGCGGCCTCTACCGGGCGGGCGGTGGCGGTGCTTGTCGCCATGCTGGTTGTCGTCGGCGTCAGTTGACCAAAGAGTGCGGCAGCGGCGTCGAGACCGACGCGTCCCGGCATCGCGTTGACGAGGCCGAGCAATTTGCCACGCACGTCGTCCGCCATGGTGGTGTCGAGTGCTGCTGCGCGCACGAGGGGAAGTGCGCCGTCGAGCATGACACTCTCACCCGCGAGGAGCTGTGCGGCGCCAGCGCGATGCGCGGCACTTAGCGTACTCCACTGCGTGATAGACTTCACGAGACTTGGCGCGACCTGTGCCGTACCAACAAGCGCAGTGACGATGTTGCTGCGTGTTGCGGCATCCGCGGTGGTGGCGAGGAGCAGCCCCTTGGCGCCTTGCGGGACAACGCGATTGCGTGCCAACTCGTCGGCGAGTGTCGGGAGGTCGGACGCGTTTGCGGCGAGCACCGATTGCCGAAGTACGCGCGCGATGCGCGTCGTCGCGTCCCAGGGTGTTGGCGCAAAGTACGGACCGATGAACGACGGTCGCGTTCCCCACCAATCGCCGGACCACGCTGCTTCGCGATTCGCCAGACGCGCGAGCGCGACGATGAGATCGCGTCGCTCGTTGGCGTCGGGCGTAGCCGCTGCACGCGCGATCAACGCTGAGACGACGGCGGTGTCCTGCATCTGTTGTAGTGCCCGCAATGCGCCGACGCGATGGGCAGGGTTGCCGAGCGTGCTCAGTGTTGCCTGTGACGCATGCAGCGACACGAGTGCGTTGACGGCAATGTGCGCCACGGTCGCGTCGGTGCTTGAGGCGAGTGGCACAATGGACGGTGCCGCGTCGCGCGCGTTCATGCGTACGAGACCGGCCAGCGCGGCGAGTTGCACCTGTGCGTCGGCGTCGGTCAACGCTTTGATGAACAGCGCCGACGACACGCCGGTGAGGTGCTTCGGGTTGTCGACGAGCGCATGCAGCGCCATCGCCTTGAGTGCGGGATCACTTGCCGCGGCGATAAGCGTGGCGTGCGATCGTTCGCCGATCAGTTGTTTGAGCGTGAACATCGCGGCGACGCGAGCGAAGGCGGGTCGCTGCCGGTTGCGCACGATGTTGTTCAGTCGAGCGACGATCACCGGCTTGTTACCACGGCGCAGGATTTCTCGTTGCGCCTGGCTCCGGTGTTCGGCGTTCGGTGCGAGCAGCAGCGTTATTAGCGAGGCGTCAGCGAGCGCCGCAATGTTCGGCGCACTGGCCGCGACCGCACCCGTGCGACTGATACGAACGACATAACCGATCGAGTCGCCTGCATACGTGTAGTCACCGCCGGCGAGGCTTGCGACGAACATGTTGGACTGGCCATCCATGGCCATGTCTGCCGGATGCGGTACGGTCAGAAATGATTCTTGCTGCGCATCGAAACTGCCGCCCGTGGGCGTGAGTGGGTGACGAAAGATTTGATTGAGTAGCCAGTCTGCTGTGTAGAGGGTGTTGTTGAACCCAGTGGGCCACGTGGCATCGTGAACCCATGTACCGCCGGTTCCC
>JAYSVL010000312.1:0-5205 GCA_043718595.1 Gemmatimonadaceae bacterium | reverse complement strand
GCCAGCGCGCGCGTCACACGGTGGGTTGTCTCGCACCAGCGCGCGACTCTAGCGGGTATTATGTCGCGGCGCGCTATCGGAGTGGCACCACCGAGAGTCAGCGCAGCGCCTGTGGGGACTCGCTCACCGCGTTGGCGGCAGCGGTCACCTCGCGTCGCTCACAGTGGGCCGCAACAAACGCGGTGGACGCACTCGACTGGGTCGAGCAATACGTCACCCTTGTGCGACAGTGGGAGGCGTATGCGGGTGGCGCGTGGAACCCCGCGTCGAACGTCAGTTGGGAATCGACGAGGCCCAGAGTGCGCTGGGATACGGCGACGGCGAGCGTGCGCGTGGATGCTGCGACGCCGAGTGTCGTCAACGTGAACGAAATGGCGCTGGCCGCCAACGTGTTGTGGGTCGCGGAGAAAAACCCGGCCGCACGAATCTTTATCTGGTCGCACAACCAGCATGTAACGCGCAAGCCCGGACAGATGGGGGCGTACGTTTCGGCACAACTAGGTGCGCAGTATCGCGCGTTCGGATTCGTCTTCGGGTCGGGCCGGTTTAATGCATTCGCCAGCGGCACCAACGGCATTGCGCGTCGGCTCACACAGCACGCCGCCGATACGCCAGACCCAGCGTCGCTGGAAGCAATCTTTGCCGCGACAGGCCAGCAACGCCTGATCTTCGATACGCGACAAATCGCGGGTGGCGGCATCTCTGCGGAAGCGCTCGGCCGCACCATGCGCATGCGCTCGATCTGGGGCGTGTACGCGGTGCCGCTTGCTGGCATGATGTTCGACGAGGCGTCGCTCCCTAACGACTTTGACGCCCTCATCTGGTTCGCCAAAACCACACCGAGCACAATGCTGGCTGTCCGATAGCTCGAGTGTGCTACGCCCCGTCCTGCGACCCCCTCAGGCAATCGACTCTTGAATCGCATCCGCGTTCTTCGACAAGTTCTGCGCATGCGGTCAATCGGTGCCGTGTATTCGGCAGCCAGCGCGAGCAGCTACTTTGATCAAACGCTGCTTCCGTTAGAGTATGACGCGCTCATTTGGTTTGCGAATACCACGCAGAGCACGTTGTTACCGTTCCAGTGACTCAAGGGCGCCTGGCAGCTTGCCGCTGCGGAATTTCGTCGCCACCTCCCATGCGGACGCTGCACTGACAAAAATCTCGTTGTCATTTGCGGCGATGGCGCGTCTGGCGCGGAGCGGCAATTGCTTGTCGCCCGCCAGCCACCAGATCAACGCATGCGTGTCAAGCAGAACGCGCATTGGGATCTACGCCCCACACACGGCAAGTTCGTCGTCAGGCAGCGGATCAAAAAATGCCGCCGTCAGCTTGACCTTTCCGGCGAGTGCCCCGAACTGTCGCTTGGGAGCTGGCGCGTTGGCGGACGTCAACCGCACCGCAGCGATCTTGCCGCGCATGATGATGACCTCCTCTCCCGCTTCGACGTCGGCGATGAGCTGCGAGAGATGCGTCTTGGCCTTATGTACAGTGACCGACTTCATGAGGGCTCCGGAGTCGACCCACGACAAATTCTCGTATTGGCTAAGCTAAATCACGCACGATCAAGGCTAACGTCGGAACATCAGGTCGCTAGGGCCGCCGTTCTTCCCGGAGCGTGGCCTTTCCAGTCTTCGGGTTGAAGGTTGCGCCATCGGCCAACAGGTGCATACGCACGCCCGCAGCGCCCAGCACGCTGGCTGATGCCGCCGATCGCTCGGCTTCACGTGCATCCACTTTCTGCACGGAGCTCGCTCCCATCACCCGCCACAGCCCGGTGGGCTCGACAATGATCGCCGTACCTTCGTCGATACCGGCGCCGAGATGCGGCGCGCTCGCGAGCACGAGACTCAGCAGGCGATTCTGTCGTTTGCGTCGGAGAAAATGCTGATCGATGATGACGTCAGTGAGAAAGTTGAATCCGCTATCCACCTCCACCGTACCGCGCTTGATGCGCGTCCACGCTTCGGTGGTATCGCGACCGCGGACGAGTTCCTCGCCGGTGATCATCGGCGTCGAAAGCACGGCCGCCCCGGCTGACGTTCCGCCTACGACAGCGCCCGCCGCGTGGCGAACATAAATCGCCCGCTCGACCTTCGAACCGCGCAGCGCTTTGATCAGTCGATTCTGATCTCCCCCGCCAAACCAGATACCACTCGCCGAATCGAGTAACCGCACAATCGAATCAACGTCCGCTTGTTCGCGAGTGATCCAAACGTTTCGTGCGGTGGCGCCCAGCTTGCGGAGATCTTCGGCCTTCGCCTCCCCACTCTTTTCGCCACCGGCACTGGCCATGGCGAATACCACAATGCGCGCGCGTCCAGGGCCGCCAGCAAGCCGAACGAACTCCTCAACGAGCGCCGGTGGTTGTGTGCCGCCCCCGACAATGACGAGCGCGCCACGTTTGGTCGACTGTGCCTGGAGCGGCCTGAGCACGGACGTGACGCTCAGTAGCGATATGACGGCGAACACCGTCGTACGGAACGGGCACAAACGCAGCATAGGATCCTCGGAGAGGGAGACGCAAGAATCTATCCCCAGGCACTGCGAACCACCTTTGACGCAAGTGCAGCGCAAGGTCGCGCTTGACACGCGTCCAAACACGTACGACGCTTCAATTGGGAATCGAACGTTGCGTCGCCGCAATTTCATTGGGGGTGGCATGCGAAGAAACACAGCAACTGGCGCGCAATGGCGCGCGATCGCATCCCTGTATGATGCAGCACTGGACACATCACCGGACCGCTGGATCACCGCACTCTCTCACATTAGCGACGCCATTGGTGCCGGTGACTCGGTAGTGTTAGCGGTGCAGCGTGGTAGCATAGAATTCACCAATTTCGTTCGGTTTCGCGTTGACGATGCTACGGCCAGTGATTTTGAATCGTATTTCGCTGCGCGTGACCCCGTGCTCGGCCCAGCCATCCCAACTGCACAGCCTGGTGACCTGCTGGTGAGCACCGACCTCATCACGAACGCGGCGTTGGAGCGAACCGAATTCTTCACGGATTTCTTGCGCCCGTTGCGGATGTACCAGGGAGCGGCCGTGGTTCTTGCACGTCACGATTCGGTCCACGCCGTCGCGCATTTCACTCGAGCGTCGGGTGCGAGGTCGTACACAGCGGGACCAGGTTCGCCGCTGAGTAACCTGATACCCCATCTGCAGCGCGCCGTACAGCTGAGCATCCGTCTATCCGCAACCGCACGCGCGCATCACCACGCGCATTCGATGCTGGAGCGTGCTCACGAGCCTGTGTTGGTGGTCGATGCACAGGCGCGCGTCGTGTTTGCGAACACGGCGGCCGAGCGGTTGCTGGCAACCGAAGACGGACTCGCTGTTGAGCAGTCGCACGCGCGCTGCGGAGGGCGACTGCGGGCAGTCGAGTCGCGTGGCACTGCGGCACTTCGCCACCTGATTGCGAACGCGTCCAGGACCGCCGTACTGACGATGTCCACGAATGACAGTGCCGAGGCACTCGTTGCCGACGATGCGAGTGGTGGCATGCTGCTGCTGCAGCGACCATCTGGGAAACCGGCATTGATCGCACTCGTCGCACCGCATCGACCAGCCGAGGACGACCATAACTCGTCCTTCTCATTGTTCATGTCGGCCGCGCACCGTGGAACGGCCATCGTTTCCATCGTAGATCCGAGCAATGCAACGGGCAGCGAAAAGTTGGAGCGGTTGCTTACCCGAGTCTTATGTTCGCGATTTGTACTGACGCCGGCGGAAGCACGTGTCGCCATCGAGATCGCGAATGGAGACGGACTTTCCAGCGTTGCGATGACGCGAAGAGTTTCGCTGGCGACTGTGCGTGCACAAGCCCAACGCATCTACGACAAAGTCGGCGTTCGCGGCCAGACAGCGCTGGCGAGGCTAGTCACCCAACTGCGCGAACGAATCCGTCAGGCGACGCCATTCGAATGAAGTGTGGAGGCCGGCCGATCGCTGCTCACCGACCGCTGCTCGTACATCTGTTCCAGCGTCAACGCACCGAGACGATTCTCAGAGTCACCGCGACGGCAATAGCGCACCGACGCGCGTAACGAGCGACGCGAGTTCTGTTTGACCCCGCACGCCCACCTTCACATAGATACGCGCCGCCTGCGTCTTGATTGTCGCGATCGTCACGCCTCGCCGCTCGGCCACCACGGCAAGCCCCGACCCGTTGGCGATCTCCACCGCGACAAACGCTTCCGCGTCCGTCAGTCCGTATTGTGACACGAGCCAGTAGCGAAGCGCGGTGTCGGCCACAGCGTTCGTCTTCGCTGGTGCAAGGTCGACAACCGAAAGAATAGCGCGTGGTTCGCAATCATTCGGCAGTAGCTCGTGAAAGAGCGATCCCGTGCGCTGCGCGCACAGCGGCATCGGCGCCACGAGTACCAACAGGGACGACGTCCCGGAAATGCCGCGCAGCACCACGCTCCCGCCGCTGCTTCCCTCGCGCAGTTCGCGCGGCGAACGATTCGTCACCAAACCGCACGCCGCCGCAATCAACGTGCGCAGCTGTGCGGTCTCTGCGTCGGTCGATCCACGAACCGATCCCGGCGAACGCGAATATGCCGCTTCGACTTTGAGCGCGTCTCCAGCCGTGAGGAGCAGCTCCGCTGCACTGTTCGCGAACACGGGCCTGCCGCGGGTATCGACTATGATGACGGGGCCACTCGTCGCTTGCATCGACGCCGCGACATGACGTGTATGCTGGCGCTCGCCAGCGAGGCGGACGGCGAGTTGCGCAGCGCGCTGCACGTGTGGCAACATGCGCCGGAGCACCGTGACGTGATCATCAGTGAATCTGCCAGAGGCGTTCTGTCGCGCCAGGTACAACACGGCGCGAGACGTGCCGTGTTCCACCAATTTGACGGCCGCGCCGGAGTACCATCCATTCCGGTACATCCAGTCGACATAGAACTCTGTCCGTTTAAACTCGGACGGCGCCATGAGGTCATCGCTGAATAGCAGTGTGCCAACGGTGTGCCGAGCGACTGCTGGCTCAAGCACCGGATCCTGTGCGCCGTAGTGCGAGACATACTGCTCTGCCAATTCTGGGCCGACGCCGATCATGACAGAACGAGCGACATCGAGCCTGCCGCGGGCAACACCCAGCACAACAGAGCCGCTCGCTCCTGCCGCTTCCGCTAGCTGTTCCAGAGCGCTTGTCCAAGCGCACACGCCAACGCCGCCGTCTTCGCCGGATAGCGCGGCCT
>JAYSVL010000311.1:0-17338 GCA_043718595.1 Gemmatimonadaceae bacterium | reverse complement strand
GTGCACGCGGACGCTCCAGCACTTCAAGCGCACCAACGGTGGCACGAAACGCTGGGCGTGCAACAGACAACAGGATGATGGCCAGCGTCATGCCAATCACCGCGCAGATCGAGAGGGACCATCGGAGCGCCATCTCATCGCCAAACACTTTGTCGGTGAGGAGCGCGACCGCTGTTGGCCCCAATGCGCCGGCGATGAGATTCACGATGAGTTGATACAGCGCGCTGCCTTGCCCGCGCATGCGCGACGGCATCGCTTCCGCAATCGCGGCGTTTGCTGCTCCCCACGGCAGCGCTGCAAAAATGTTGACGGGGACGAGCAACAGTGCGGCAACCGTCGCCGACGGAACGATCGGGTAGAGTCCGGCGCACACCAGCATGCCGACCGCACCGACGATACCGACGCGCAAGGGAGCATCACCGTGGCCCTTCGCCGCCCAATGGTCCGTCAGTCGGCCACCGGCGAGCGAGCCAGCGACACCGAAAATCATTGTCGTGACACCTTGAAGCAGTCCCGCATCCTGAATGCTCCATCCGTGCGTACGCAAAAAGAACTGCGCGACCCATGCACCAATGCCATAGTTCACACTCGCTGAGCACGCGAAGCCAAGCGAGAGCGCAAGTACGGTTCGCGAATTCGCGCGCAGGTACGCAAAGACTTCGCTGAGCGGAGCGTTCGCCGCGGCATCACCAACGGGCTGTTGGCGCGTCGGTTCGCGCATCGTGAGTGCAAGAATGGCCACTAACAACCCCGGAAGTCCGACCATAAAAAAGATGGTCTGCCACGGTCGCACATTACCTACCAGCGGGAGCACCCATGTCTCCGGTGAATCGATTGACCCGACAATCCAGGCACTCAATGCGTACGCAACACCCGAACCAAAAAAGGTGCCCGTCATGTAGACGCTCATTGCCGTGCCAAGGCGTCGTCGCGGAAACGCGTCGCCAATGATTGACACGGCGGCCGGCCCGAGGGTCGCCTCACCAACGCCCACGCCGATGCGCGCAACAAAGAGTTGCCCAAAGCTACGCGCTAGTCCTGTTGCCGCGGTGACGATGCTCCAGAGTGCGATGCCCGCCGCCACAATCACCGGGCGACGCCCACGATCCACCCATCGTCCAATCGGCAATCCCAGGAGCGAATAGAAGACGACGAACGCCATCCCCATTAACACACTCACTTGAGTGTCACTGACATGCAGGTCGCGCTTGATTGGCACCACCAGCAGCGACAGAATCTGCCGGTCGACGAAGCCAGAGATGTTCGCCACCGTCAGAATCGCGACGGCGTACCAGGCCTGACCTACCGTGAGTCCGCCACGCGCTCCGCGATGCGGCCTCTCGACACCCACAATCGGCGTAGTGCGCCCACGATCCAGCTCCTCGCTCATAAACTCGTCTCCACGAGGGTCACACCAGCTACGCGTCGCGCCTCGTGCACCGCGATGCCCCCACCCAGGTGTCGTGTCACACGCTGCACAGCAAACCCTTCACCTGCGAGAAGTTGACTGAACGATTGCCAGCTCATGAAATGGGCGATACTTCGCGCGATGTATCCATACACGATCGCATCGCGGTGCCACAGCCAGCCCACCATGTTTCCCGCCACCGACAAGTAGCAAAGCAGTAACGCACGCCACGGCCCGAACGAGGGACGATAGAAGTCGAGCGTGACCAGTACGCCGCCGGGCCGCAAGACACGTGCCATTTCCCGCACGGCGAGAGCCGCGTCCGGCACGTTGCGGACGCCATAGCCGGCCACCACGACATCAACACTCGCCGACGCAACGTTGAGCGCAGTCATGTCGCCCACGATGGGAAACACGCGCGCCGTGAGCGTCGCATCGCGCGCCGGATCTGCGAGCCGTCGCGCTGCCTCAGCGATCATCCGGGGTGAGGCGTCGACTGCGGTCACCCGCGTCAGCGGCAGCGCGCGCGCGATGGCGACCGCCAGATCACCCGTGCCGCAGGCCAAATCCAGGGCATCACGCGCATCCGGGGCGGACGTGCTGACTGCGGCCAGCACTTCGCGTTTCCACAACGCGTCCATACCGAACGAGAACAGTCGCGTAAACGCGTCATACCGTGGCGCGATGACGTCAAACATCGGCGTCACAAAAGCTTGCTTTTTCGCGGGATCGCGAAGATGGGCCTCCACATCAAGGGAGCCCAATCGTGCCACAGGCGGTACCATCGTCGGTCGTCGTGGGTGATCTTGCATTATGAGCTACAATTTGACCGTCGCCCCGCCTTCGCGCTTGCGCCAACCACGGGTCGGCGCGGTCACCGTGGGCAACCTCGCACTGATCGGTTGCGTGCTCGGGCTCACCGTCGTGGCCGGAGCCCGCATGACGGCACCCGCTTCCGCGAACGGATTGGTGAGCGGCGGTGCTCGTGTGGTTGCCGGATCTGATACCGCTCCGCAACAAGCTCCAACCGCCGAGCAAGCGCTGGGGGCATTTCGCGTGCGCACGCTGGCTGGCAAAACTGAGCCGCTGGTGACCAAAGGGCAGCCGGTCATCCTCATGGTCAGCTCGCGCACCTGCACCTGGTGCAAGCGCGCGCTCAAGGATCTCGGTGAGCTCTCCGCCGGACGTCCGTTGCCTCGCCTCAAGGTGATCACGCTTGAAGGCGCGGCGGAAGGCGTCCCCATGCTCGCGAAGGAAGGAATCACTGGTGCGCAGCTCGTTGGGCCCGTTGGCAGCGCGGATCAGGTGCTGCTCACCTTTCGCTATCCGGGCACACCGACATTTGTCGCCATCGATCGTAACGGTCGCGTGGTGAAGACGCTACCGGGCTACCCGATCCGCGAAGAGATGAAACATTGGTACGCGGTCATGGTGGGCGATCAGGACGTGCCGTAGTTCAGGCGGCGACGATCGCGCACGACGAGAAAGGCGCAAATGGTGATCGCCGCGGCCGATGCGAGACACCACGGGCAGAAGCTTTTCAGCACGATGAACTCGCCGTACTTAAGCCGCACGGTAAAGAGCACGGCTGGCCAAATCAGGCACTGCAACACGGTGTTCGGCCAGCGTGCATTTTCGTGTCGCGGTGTCGTGCCAATCATCGCCACGACAAACACCAGCGCGTATCCCACCGCACCGATCAGCGCGACGTCAACGCCAAGAAACCATCCATAACGGCTGCCCTGTACGTACTCGCATCCACCGCTGCCCGTACAGGCGAGCGCACCGGTGAGACCAAGTTTCCAGAGATGCAGATATAGCGCCACGAAGCCAGAAACGAGGCTCGCCAGCGCGATGCCCATGCGGTGTGTCACGTCGCAACGTCGAGTCAAGGTGATTGCGGGAAGTACCCATCGAATATGACCCACCGTTGTCATAAACGGATGTCGCGGACGCACGCCGGACCTTTGCCACTCGCTTACCCCGACCGTACCTTCGCGCGCATGACGATTCCCAACGCTGCTGCGACTCCCCCAAGCGCAACTCGTAATTCCGCCGCTGTCGCCACACGGACGCTCGCGATCCGGCGCTGGCGATTGGCCGCGACACTCACCGTGTTGATGGTTGGCGTTTATTTCGGCTTCATCGCGCTCGTCGCCTACAAGCCCAAGTTCCTCGCGTCGCCACTTGGTGATGGCCTGACGATTGGCATTGTGCTCGGAGCGCTGGTCATTGTTGCCGCATGGGTCCTCACCTTCGTCTACGTCTCGTGGGCGAACCGCGTGTACGATCCCGCACTCGCCGAGCTGCGGTCGCACCACGAGGCTGAGCGATGACACAGTCGACAGGGTTGGGGTCACCAGACACCGTCGCGATCGCGTTTTTTGTTGGCTTCATCGTGCTGACCCTCGTCATCACCTATTGGGCCGCACGACAAACACGCACCACCGAAGACTTCTACGCTGCGGGACGTTCCGTCACCGCGACGCAAAACGGCATCGCGCTTGCCGGTGACTACATGAGCGCCGCGTCGTTTCTTGGCATCGCCGGCCTCGTCGCGACCAGTGGATTCGACGGATTGATTTACTCCACCGGATGGCTCGTCGGCTGGCCGGTAGTGCTCTTTCTCATCGCCGAACCGCTGCGCAACCTCGGTCGATACACCTTTGCCGACGTTGTCGCGGCGCGACTCAACCCGATGCCCGTCCGCATTGCTGCCGCGTGCGGGACCCTGGCGACAATTGCGTTCTATCTCGTTGCACAAATGGTCGGCGCGGGTGGGCTCGTACACCTCCTCTTTGGCATTCCGTACGAAGCAGCAGTTGTCATCGTCGGCGTGGCGATGATGGCCTATGTGCTGTTTGGTGGCATGCTCGCGACCACGTGGGTGCAGATCGTCAAAGCGGTATTGTTGCTCGGTGGCGCAGCCGCGTTGGCGTTGCTCGTGCTTAGCCGATTCCACTTCGATCCGCGACAGTTGTTCGCCGCCGCTGCAGCGCAGTATGGGGCGGGCGTGCTCGCGCCGGGCAAGCTGGTCTCCAATCCGCTCGACGCGATTTCGCTTGGACTCGCGCTGATGTTTGGTACCGCCGGACTGCCGCACATTCTCATGCGCTTCTACACCGTACCAGACGCGCGCGCGGCGCGCCGCTCGGTGTTTATTGCGACCGGGTTGATCGGGCTCTTTTATCTCATGACGTTTGTCCTGGGCTTTGGCGCCATGGTGCTTGTTGGACCGACGGCCATCAAAGCGGTCGACGCCGGTGGCAACATGGCCGCACCACTGCTCGCGCAGCTGTTGGGTGGTCGACCATTTCTTGGCTTCATCGCCGCGGTGGCCTTTGCCACCATCCTCGCCGTCGTCGCCGGGCTTGCCCTGTCCGGTGCAGCGGCCATCTCGCATGACCTCTGGTCGAGTGTCATTCGACGGGGCCAGCCAAAACCGGGTGAAGAACTCAAGGTGGCGCGCATTGCCACAGTTGGACTGGCCGTCGTCGCCATCCTGCTCGGCATCGCGTTCAAGGGGCAAAATGTCGCCTTCATGGTCGGTCTGGCCTTTGCCATCGCCGCCAGCGCCAACTTCCCCGCACTCCTGTTGAGCATTTTCTGGCGACGCACCAGTACCGCCGGTGCCACCTCGAGCATGCTCGTCGGCACAGCCGCGACACTCGCGCTCATCTCCCTGTCGCCCGCAGTCCAAATCGACTTGCTGCACCACACGTCGGCGTGGTTTCCGCTCAAAAATCCGGCGATCGTTTCAATCCCCCTATCGTTTCTCACCGGCATCGTCGTCTCGCTCATGGTGCCGGACTCCAATGGCGAAGCGCGTTATGCAGCGCTCGAAAAACGGTTGCTTTTGGGTGCCGAATAGCACCGCAGCTACCCATCAAAATCCGGCGCCCGGACAATCTTGCCGGGCGCGGTAGGCGAGTTCTGAGTGTCGCATCACACAATCTCCCTGTCGTCATTGTGCTGTAAGTAGTTGATAAGTAACCGTTTATGACGTTGTATGACGAGCTCACCCTTTGGCACGGCGTTTGCGTTTCACCACGCCGCAGCATTCAGCAGTTGGACGATTGGGCAAATCGTTCCGACATCGCGGATCGTCGTCGTACTCTCACTCGAGCACCATATGTTTGGTCGCCAGTTCATGCGTGCCCTTTGGCTCACCGTGATCCTGCTTGCGGTCGTCGGCGGCGCCACGTCGCTCGGCGCCGCCACCAGGGCGACGTGGTCCGCGTCAGGCGGTCCCAGCCAGATGGCCGACAACATGTCCAACGCCGCCCTGACGTTTGAGCAGCTGGCGCCGCTGCTTGCGCTGACGGCCCTGCTGATCGCCGTGGCTGGGTGGAAGCGATTGCATGATGAGTTACTGCGCGTGCAGGCACATGAGCTGACACTGCGCGATCGTGTGCGACGCCTCGATGGCGCCATTCATGCCAGCGCCGAGGGATTCTTCCTCATGCGCGCCCTCCGCAGCACGGCGGGTGAGGTACTCGACTTCGAAATCACCGACGTCAATCCAACAGGCGCCGCCCTGATTCGACAGGATGGCGAAACCCTTGTCGGACAGCGCTTGCGACGTGACCTCACACCGGTGCTTGGGCTGAACGTCATCGACCGCTACGTTCGTGTGCTCGAAACGCAGACACCGCTGCTCGAAGAAGTGCGCGTACATCCGCGACGTTTTGCCGCCGGGTGGCTCGGACACAGCGTTGTACCAACCGCCGACGGCCTCGCCATCACGCTGCAGGATATCTCCGCCAGGAAAGACGAAGAAATCCGGTTGCGACGGGCCACCGTCACTGATGATCTCACGCAACTGTACAACCGGCGCGGCTTTCTCACGTTGTCGGAGCAGCAGCTGCGCGTGGCGCGTCGCCAGCAGAAAGATGCCGTGTTGCTATATGTGGACATGGATCACTTCAAACAGTTGAACGACGAGTTTGGGCACGCCGAAGGTGATCGTGCGCTGGTGGCCATGTCGCGCTTGTTGCGCAGTGCCGTGCGCGATTGCGATATCGTGGCGCGCATGGGTGGCGATGAGTTCACCATCCTCGCGATTGATGCTGATGGGGCGGCCGCACGCATCATTCAGCGACGCATTGAGGAGCGCGTTGCGTTGCTCAATGCCTCCGGTGAGTTTGCGGGCACCATTGCGCTGACAATTGGCTACACGCGCGTGCGCCCGACAGATCACGCCTCGCTCGTTGAATTGCTCGCGCGTGCGGACGTGTTGCTCTACGCGCGGAAGAAGCGGCGCAAACTTGTGGCGGCCGCGCAGACACGCGCGGGTGCACGACACAACGCGAGACTGCCGCGCGCACAAACGGCCATGCTGCCTTCCACCCTCGTCACGCCAGACGTGAGCGGTATTTCACGAGACGTTGGCGTCGCGCGCCCGGCGAGCACACCATCGACGTACGCCCCACTGCACTCCCCCTGAACGGGCAAGTGGCGTTGCTCGGCACCGCGGGCTTTCTCGACTTCACCAACACCACAACGGTGCGCACTACGCGCTAGCGCCGCTGTCCTCTTGCACGCCGTCAATCAGACGTCGCCACCACGGACGCGAATCTTCGGCGCGACGGATTGTGCGCACCACCTGACGCCACTCGATACGCATCTCCTGCGCGTCTGGAAAACGATCTTCCACGCGCGGCGCCAGTCCGCGTTGCAGCCAGACCGCGAGCGCTTCAGCAAACCCATCATGCTCCATGCGCTCTGGCAGCGTATTGGCGAGTTGCTGGGCCAGCACCATCTCGCCCGGACCGTCGCCAAACGGCGCTCGACCGGTGAGTACGAAATACACAATGCTCGCCAGTGCGAAACAGTCGGTGGCCGGTCCCTGGGCTTCGCCAAGCAATTGCTCCGGTGCGGCGAATGATGGCGTTCCCGATGAGCCCACACGTTCGTCACCGAGCGCGTAGGCAATGCCGAAGTCACCGATCCGCCAGCGACGATAACGATCGATGAGAATGTTTTCCGGCTTGAGGTCGCGGTGAATGATGCCGCTCGAATGTGCGGCGATCAGGGCTTCGAGCACGTCATCCACCTGCTGCGCAATTTCTTCAAACGGTCGCGGCCCGCTGCGTGCAATCAGGCTCGCGACCGAACCGCCTTCCGCCAGTTCCATCGTGTACCAGGCGATGTCACCACGACTGTCGGTGTCGTAGATCGGCACAATCGACGGATGCGCCAACTGCGCTGCCAATCGCGCTTCGCGCCGAAAGCGTGTCACCGCCGCGTCGTCCATCGCGATGTGCGGATGCAACACCTTGATCGCCACTTCGCGCGACAACGACAGGTCGCGCGCACGCCACACGCTCCCAAACATGCCCTCGCCGAGCGGCGACAGAATCTCGTAGTCGTCGGCCGTCGCCCACCGCAACCGCGCTTCGGCGCTGTCGAGCGATGGGGGCAACGCGTCGCCTTCCGGCGTGATCATCACCTGACGCACGTTGACGTGGCGATCCATGTCGCGCAGCAACGCCGAGATCGATGCGTACCGCGCGTCAGGACCTGGGCTCAGCGCGCGTTGCAACACTGCAGAAAGCGCCTGCGGACAATCCGCGCGCAACAGGGTCACCGGTGGCGCATCGCGCTCCGGTGGTGTTTCGCCTGTGAGCATCATGAAGAGCATCGCTGCGAGCTGCCACTGATCCGAGGCAGGCGTTGGGTGCCAGCCTTGGTCGGTGCCCCACTCGGGAGGTGTAGGCGCGAAGTTGCGATTGGGTCGCAGCCCTTCCGGGATCTGATCTTTCGGTAACACCCACTCCCATCCCAACAACCAGAGGCGACCGCCCGGCGTGAGCCACACGGTGTTGGCCGACACGTCGCCGTGCGACGCGCCCGTGTCGTGCACATAGGCCAGCGTACTTCCGGCCTCGCGCAACACCTGCAGCGCCGCCGGAACCGTCTCCGGTCCGAGTCGTGCCACGCGCGACATCACGGTTTCACCCGCAATCCAGCGACGCAGATATCCCGGTCCACGACGACTCTCCTGATGCGACGCCCAATAGTGATACGTCGTCGGGACGGACGGATGATTGCGGTGCGCAAGCCCGCGCGCCTCATGCAAAATCCATTCGTTGTGGGATGCATCAGGTGCGCTCACCAGCGACAGCGATCGACCGAGCGCGTCAATGACCTCCTGGTAGTGACGATGCCCGTGCAGCAGCGCTTCCGCGCCCCACATCCACCCGGGCGGCAGCGACCAGGCCTCCAGATGCGGTGGGGGCGACGCGGTGGAGCGATGTTCGTCAAACAGGGAATCCGGAGCCATGATCAAGGATAGTCAGCTGCTCGCAGCGCAATACGGACGTCGGTGCCCACACGTTCTGTGCTGCGGATCGCGATCGTGCCGCCCCATCCCTCGATCAGTCGCCGACTGATCGCGAGGCCCAGTCCGCTGCCGCTGGTGCGCGTCGAAAAGTGCGGTTCGAACACGCGAGGCAAGACGTCGGCCGGAATGCCACCGCCGTTGTCCCGCACCTCGATCACCACATGGTCGGCCTCGCGCTGCACCAGCACGATCACCTCATGCGCCTGCGCGAGACGCGCATTCTCCAGCAGGTTAAGCAACACTTCCTTGAGTTCGTCCTGCTGCGCAAAGGCGTACGCACGCGCTGCGTCTGCACCATCGTCATAGGTCCAGACAACATCGTCTTCCCCCATGCGTTCGAGTGCGAGCAGATCGGCGACAACCGCACGCACATCCACGCGCACGCCGGGATCGCGATCCTTTGGTGCCATGCCATAGCGGCTGAACGCGCGCGCGATCTCGTCGAGATGGTCAATCTCCGACAGCACGCGCGTCACGTTGGTGTCGAGGATGTTGCCAAAGTCGCTCCTTCCATCATTGAAGGCGCGACGCAAATGCTGCACACCAAGCCGAATCGGCGTCAGCGGATTCTTAATCTCGTGCGCTACTTGCCGCGCCATTTCGCCCCATGCCAGCACGCGCTGCGCCGACGCGAGCTCCGTCACATCATCGAGGGTGAGCACCGCACCACTTGGCAGCCGCGTTAGTCGCGCGCGCAGCTGTCGACCGCTGACGGACAATTCGAACGCTTCCTCGTCTCGCGTGGAGGCAAGGAATCGCGTGCAGCGCTCGGTCAAGGCAGCAAGACGCGACGGCAGGGACGCGAGGGTTGCATGCGTGTCGCGCAACGATACCGCAAGCATCGCATCGGCGCGCGGATTGGCGATCAGCACATCACCGTTCGGTCGCATCGCCATGACGCCACTGGCCACGTGCTGCAACACGGCCTCGGTGCGCTGTTGCGCAGCCTCCAGTGCACTGCGGCTACTCGACAAATCCTCCGCCATCACGCCAAAGGCGCGATAGACTGGCGCGAACTCTGCCGCCGGTGCGACACCGAGCGATGGATCCTGTTGGCCAGAGGCAATGGCCAGCGCCGCTTCGCGCAACGCACCCACGGGACGGGCAAGCGCACGCGCCGCAACACCACTCGACCACACCGCGGCAAGGGCGCCGAGTGCGGTGACAAACAGCAGCAGCACGCCAAGGTCTTCGCGTCGCACGTCTAAGGCGAACTCGTCACCACGCGCTGGCGCCGATAGCACCGCCTGCGCAGCGAGCGGTGTGAGTCGACGGTAGCCCACTAGCGTCTCGCGCCCGCCAACAGCCAACCGCCGCGTGGCAAGAAGATCGTCTGCGTCGGACTCGTCGGCGTCCAGCGACACTGGCAGGAGGCGGCCGAGCGGAGCCAGGGCGTCAAGGAGCGAGTCACTGGCGAAGGCCAGTTGCCCATGACGAAAGAGAAACAGTGGCGCACCGGCACTTGAGGACACACTGGCCAGCAAGCGCGCGTCCGCCGACGTCGCATCAATGGCCGCGACACGGAGTGCTTCGCGCACGAGCAGTTCACGCGCGGCACGGTCATCGTCACGCACGCGATACCATGACCACGTAGCGAAGATCGCAGCTGGGGCGATAAAAAATGCGAGAAGGGTTGCGCTGAGTCGCACACGATAGGAACGCGACCAGCGCGTGCGGCGCATGCGCAGCCAGCGCGCCACGCCACCATCGGCCATCGCACTCGCTCCCCACAGCAACATCACCACCGCCACATCCAGCAACGCAAGTAACGCCCCGCGCGGAACGAGGACGTCGGCACCACGCATTTCCACCTCGACGTGCGCTTGCCGCGCGCGTTCGCCGGTACCAACAACTCCATCGCCGTGCATTGCGCTACCCATGCGACGCCACTGCAACGATGCTTGCCCCGTACTCGACGCGCCGACCACCGCGAGTGTCAGACTATACGGCGGCTCGGCGCGGGCTGCACTCGCCACACCGGTGAGCGACGCAAAGGGATCGGCCGGTAGCAGTCGCGTTCTTGGTGGCACCGCGACGGTCGTGACTGAGCCGTCTTGATAGGGAATCGCCGCGACAAGGATGGAGGTGGCACCGTCGGCGACGGTATCAATGCGCACGGTACGGCTGTCGCGTGCGGTAGCCGCAATGCGCGCTTGCGCACCAACGGTGTCATTGACTACCGCCTTCGAAAAATCACTCTCTGGCGTGGCAGGCTGTGACGGAATCCATCGCGCGATGCGAGCCGCATACCCGGCACGAGCGAGATCACTGGCCGCGTATCGGCGCAGCAGTGTTGCATTGCTACCCGGCAACCCTGTCTCCGTCGTCAGCACGTCGACCAGCCGACCGAGCAACATGAACGCGTTCTCGTCAACCGCGGTGATGCGCGTCAGGTCGTGCTGTGCCAGGTCCATGCGCGCGCGCACCGTCGCGCCCCACGTGAGTGTCGCCGCACCAGTGCCCGCCACGAGCGCACTGCCAACGACCAGTGCGGCACCGCGTCGGGACAATGCGAGTGCCAGCGTCGCCACCATCCATAACAACGGATACCATGCCGGCCACACGCCCGGCGCACGCCACAAAAACGGCGCACTCACCGCTGCTGCGATGGCGATCGCGGGCGCGACGGACGCGTGCAACCCGTGACGTTCCCCAAGGACGAGTTGGCCGGCGGCAATCCCGGCGAGCAAGACCGACGTCGCCGTCAGTGCGATGGCAAGCTCCCACGCGATCCACAACGGAAACCCTGCGCCCTCCGGCGGCAGCGCGATGCCGCGGGCCAGTACGCGCAGCACAAACGGGAGCAGCGACGACAACAACAGCACCAGGGGCGCACCGAGCCACCGCCACCAGGAGCGACGTGAGCGTGTGGCGCGCTCGACGAGAAACACCACCGCCAGCATCAGCGCTGAGGTGATCAGCAGCGCCGCGATGTTGCCGGTCAGTCGTCCACCGCGCGGCACGAAATAACTCGCCGCGTTAAACAGTGGCGACACGTTCGAGAGGGCATTCAGCGGAGCCACAGCAACTGCCGCGAGCAACGCCGCAGCGGTACACACGCGTTGGCCAATACCGGCGGGTCGGCGCCAACTGGTGACCAGCACCAGGAGTACGGCAACGGCGAGTGGCACACCCGTACGCGCACGGGCGCGCTGCAACATCGATTCGCGGGTTTCCTCGGGTGAGTACGCCAGCGCTCGCACGCGAGCAAGCCGTCGTTCGCCATCTGGAACCACGATGACGGTCGAGCCGGCAACGACGCGCGTCGAGTCGGGCGACTCAATCACGATGCGCGCAATGTCAATCGCTCCGGCCAGACTCTGCGTCAGCGAGCGGGCGAATCGATCGGCGGGTGGCGCCGACGCCAGCAGAGCAACAGCCACCGCGCGGATTTCGCCAGTCCGTGAGGGCAGCCGCGTCACAAGCGCCGTGTGAAACGCACCTTCTTCAAGCCGGGTGCCGATGACACCGTCGGCGCTGACCGGCAGATGGAGCTGGCCCGCCCAGCCAATCAGGACACCGTTGCGAAACACGAGCATCGCCGACTCAACGTCGTCGTCGAGTACTGGGGCTTGCAGCTGGACGGCGTCGGGACCCGACGTGGTGAGCGCGTTGGTTAGTGCCGTGTCGGCCACGACGCGGGCCGCGGACAGTTGCAAGGCAGTCGCTACGTCGGCCACCTTCGCCGCGACGCGATCTCCCCGCGCAATGCGCTCCGCCGCCGACCAGCGCTCCCAGTCGAGGGCCGCGCGCCGGATGTCCACCAGTTCCTGTCGACCAAAGTTGATCGACACCGCCAGCATGAGTACGGCCCCTACCGCCCAGCCGCGCGGACGACGCAGCGTTCGATGAAACACCAACATGCCAAGCGTGCCCACAGCAGCGGCAGCGAGCAACGGCACATCCGGGTCGCGCTGCCAGCGCGACATGGCAAGGATGGCGCCTGCAGCCGAGGCCACCCAACCGTAAGGCCAGTTGCCGTTGTCAGCGAGACGATCCGACGCGCCGCCAACGTTCGTCGGCAAACGAAACGCGTGTCGGGACGGCGCGGTGGCGATTGGCATCGTGGCAGAATACCCCGTGCCGCTGGCGAAGGCGACCGGGAGGATTGGCGTCGGCTCCGCTACCTTTGACGAATGTCTCGCGTCGGCCTCCTCTGCAGCAGCGCACTCAGCCTCGTCCTGACCGGACCGCCTGCGGCCGTCGGTCAGGGCGCCCGTCTGGACGCGGCCAGCTTTTCGCTGTTTAGCAACGGCCGGCGTGTTGGTCGTGAGCAGTTCTCCGTACAGCGGATACAGTCGCAGGAGGGCGCCGTGCTCGAATTGCGCTCCGAGTCGGCGACCGGAGAGCGTCGGATGGCGACGCGACTGGACGTCGATTCGGCCGGGACACCAATTCGCTATTCATTTGAGGAGCGCACGGGTGCCGAGCTCACGCTGCAAGTGGGTGGCCGTCGCGTGCGTGGCCGCTTCGCCACGCTGGCGCACAGTACGACGGGCGAGGCGGCACGCGAGTACATGTTGGTGCCGAACGCCATCGTCCTCGACGAGGAGGGCGTACTGCAGTATGCGCTGCTGGTTCGTGGTCGGCAGCTTGAGGTCGGTGGCGGAGTCACCATCCCGACATTGTCCCCGATTGGCAATCGTCGCGGTATAGTTCGGCTGGTGCTGGAAGCCAATAGCGATAGCGTGTCGATTGCCGGCACCCGTCGCGACGCCTCACGCTGGCGCGCGGTAACGGTGAGCGGTGACGCCATTTTGATTTGGGCGGACGGCGATAGGCGCATGTTGCGCGTGACGATTGCCTCGCGTGGGTTTGAGGCGCTTCGTGACGATGTGCCACGTTGACCGCCGCCGTGCATGATCACCACAGTGACATCAATGTATTGAAACCGTGTTGTTCGGGGGCACGTACGTCCCCCTGTCCATGACTCTCTCTCGAACTCACTCCATGCGCACTCCCGCTCTCGCGCTCGCACTTTTCACCGTTGGCACGGTGGCCACATCGTCGTCTGCGCAGGCGCAGACGAGCGCCGCGAGTTCGGGCGCAGCGCCGTTGGCTGGCGGCGTCCTCACGCTTGCCGACGCCGTGGCACTCGCCAAACGCAACAACCCGACGCTGGCCACTGCAGCAAACGCGCGCCGAACGTCTGCGGCAGCCGTCCGCTCGGCAAACGGTGCATTGCTTCCGTCCCTCAGCACAAGCTTTGGTGGCAGTTATCGCGAAGGCCGCCAGACCTTCTTCCAGGGTCAGGCGTTTGGTGCCACGAATGATCAACTCAACACCGACGCCAGTGCGTCGGCGCAGCTCAGCCTCTCGATGGCCACGCTGAATGATCGGCGCGCCGCGCGGGTCAATCAGAACGCGACCGAGTCGGACATTGCCATTGCAGAGCAGCGCGTGCGCACCGACGTCACCACGCAATATCTCGCGGCCTTGCAAGCCAAAGCCCGTGCGGTGTTGCAGGACACACTGGTGGCCACCACGGCCGCGCAGTTGCAACTGGCACGAGCACGATTGCAGGTCGGTTCTGGTACGCAGCTCGACGTGCAAACGGCCGAAGTGGCCGACGGGCAGCAGCGCGTTGCCGCGCTCAACACGCGCAACCAGGCGGCGATCGAAGTGATTCGGTTGTTCCAGCAAATCGGCGTCCCGCCGGTCTCAGATGCGACGCTTGATGCCAACTTGCCGGCGACACCGCCGGTCGATCTGCAGCAAATCGTCGACATGGCTGGCCGCACAAATCCACAACTGGAGGCGTTGCGGTTGCGCGAACAGTCGGCAACGCTCGCCATTAAGTCGGCACGCAGTTCGTACTTCCCCTCGCTGTCGCTCAGCGCGTCGCTCTCGGGGTTCACCAATCGCTTCACCGATACGCAGCAGTTGATCTCCTCGGGCCAGTCTAGCACGGCCGCGTCCAAGGCGAGCTGCGTCCGCAGTGAAGAAGTGCGCGCCGCGCTCAACCTGTCCAACGGTCTTGTGCAATGTCAGGCGATTGCGTTCACGACCGCATCCGAACAGGCCGTTCGCGATGCGCAGGGCAAGTACCCATTTGCCTTTACGCGGAACCCATACAGCCTCAACGCGTCATTTTCGCTGCCAATCTTCAATGGTTTCCGCCGTGAGCAACAGGTGGAACAAGCCACGGTGCAGCGATTGAACGCGCAGAACGACGTGAAAGCGCAGCAACTGCGGGTCTCGGCCGATGTCAGCGCCGCGTTTCTGTCGCTCAATACCGCGCAGCAGACGGTCGCGTTGCAAGAACAGAACGTGCGCACGGCGCGCACCGCACTCGCCCTTGCGCAAGAGCGGTATCGCGTGGGCGCGATTAACCTTGTGGATCTCGTGCAGGCGCGCGGCAACTACGAGCGAGCCGAAACCGATCGCATCAACGCGGTCTATGATGTGCAACGGCAGTTCACCGCGCTCGAAGCTGCGGTTGGCCGTCCTCTACGCTAACAGGAATTTTCATGACAAGGACCGTGAAGTTCGGGATCGGCGGCGTTGTTGTTCTGGCTGTCGGTGCCCTGGCCTACGTTAGCGCAACCAAGAATCAGGCGAAGGCTGTCGAGGTTCGCACGGAGAACGTCGAAGCGCGTGACCTCGTCGCATCGGTCACCGCGAGTGGACAAATCCAGCCGCGGACGAAGGTCAACGTGAGCGCGGACGTCACCGGCAAGATCGTGCGTCTGTCAGTGAAAGAAGGCGACATGGTGACGAAGGGGCAGTTCCTGCTCCAAATCGACCCGGAACAAGTCACCGCCGCGCTGCAACGCGCCGAAGCTGGCCTCGCCTCGTCCAAGGCACAGGAAGCGCAATCACGCGCCAACTTGCTGCAGGCCCAGCGCAACTACGACCGGCAGATGCAAATCAAAAAGCAGTCGCCGGAATTGGTCAGCGTCGAACAGCTCGAGCAACTCAAAACGCAGGCTGAAGTCAGCACGGCGCTGTTGGAGGCCGCAGGATTTAGTGTCGCGCAAGCCATCGCGTCGGTGCGCGATGCGAGACAGGCATTGACGCGGACCACGATCGTGGCGCCAATGAGTGGCAAGGTGACACGACTCGTGGTGCAGGAAGGGGAAACAGCGATCATGGGCACGCTCAACAAGGACGCTGCCACGCTGCTCACGATCAGCGACATGAGCGTGCTCGAGACCAAGGTCAAGGTCGACGAAACCGACGTCGCGCGTATTGCCAAGGGCGATTCGGCGATCATCCAGATCGACGCCTTCCCCGACACGACGTTTGTCGGCCGAGTGGTTGAGATCTCCAACAGCTCGGTGAGTAAGACGGCGGCCGGCGGCGCGAGTGGTGATCAAGCCATCGACTACGAAGTCAAAGTGCAGCTGCTCAACCCACCAACGGACACGCGCCCTGACTTCTCCGCCACGGCAAAGATCGTCACCGCCAGTCGCACGAAAGTACTGTCGATTCCGATTATCGCGCTCACCGTGCGCGAGAACGAGAAGCTGCCCAACGCCGACAGTGCCGTCACGGTGGGTCGCGGCCCGCCGACGAAAGAAGTCGGCAAGCGAGACGTCGAAGGTGTGTTTGTCGTGGGGACGGACAACAAAGTCACCTTCCGCCCCGTAAAGGTAGGGATCGCTGGTGAGCGCCACTTCGAAGTCCTTGACGGACTCAAAGTCGGCGAGACCATCGTCGCCGGTACGTATCAGGCCATCCGTGAGCTCAAAGACGGTGCCCTGATCAAGACCGCCAAGCCAGACGACAAGAAGACGCTCGCCACCGGAAAGAAAACGTGACCGATACGCTCGACGACATTGGCGTCAGTACCACCGGCGAACGACGCGCCGTCGTCACTGCACCCGGCGTTGCTCCGGAGAAGGACTGGGTCATCGTCACCCGCGGACTGACGCGGCAGTATGACATGGGCGGCGAAATTGTGCGCGCATTGCGTGGTGTCGATCTGGCCATCCGTCGCAACGAGTATGTCGCGATCATGGGTCCCTCGGGTTCGGGCAAGTCCACGCTGATGAATCTCATTGGCTGCCTCGACACGCCGAACGAAGGCGAGTACTGGCTCAACGGGATGTTGGTCAGCGAAATGTCTGACGACGCGCTGGCGCACGTTCGTAACAAGGAAATCGGTTTCGTCTTTCAGACGTTCAACCTGTTGCCGCGCGCGTCAGCACTACAAAACGTCGAACTGCCGCTCGTCTATGCGGGTGTTTCCTCCGCGGATCGGAAAAAACGCGCCTCCGAAGCGCTGGAGCGCGTGCAACTGGGCGAGCGCATGGGGCATCGCCCCAACGAGTTGTCCGGCGGTCAACGCCAGCGTGTCGCCATCGCGCGTGCACTCGTCAACCGCCCGTCCATTCTGCTCGCTGACGAACCTACCGGTAACCTCGATTCGCAGACCTCGGAAGAGATCATGCGTGTATTCGAGGAACTGGCGCGGGAAGGACAAACCGTCGTCATGGTCACGCACGAACCGGACATCGCCGCGCATGCGCGCCGAGTCATTGTGCTGCGTGACGGTGTGATCTCGAGCGACGAACGTCGTGATCAGTTTGCGGCCAAGGTGGGGATCGAGGTTCCGCAGCTCTAGCCCCGACAGCTGGAAC
>JAYSVL010000032.1:0-2835 GCA_043718595.1 Gemmatimonadaceae bacterium | reverse complement strand
CCCGACACAATGCGTTGGCGGCGAATGCGCGCGACGAATTGCCGATGGCCGAGGCCGTGCGCACGATCGGTGAGGCGGCGGTCCGACAACGGCGGGTGTTCGAGCCGGCATCGGCTCGGCTTGACGTCGACTCGACCATCGCGCGCCTGTTCGATGCGCTTGCTGCTCGCGGCGTGGATGACCGCGCAGTGCTGGCGCCGTATGACGCATTCAAGAACGCGCCCGTGTTTGGACGCGAAGACGTGAACGCGCTGGTACGTCGTGCTGCAGCCCGCGCATCCGATACCGCAGGACCGACAGGACCCACTCCGGAACGCTGGGAAAGCAACAATTGGGTTGTTGCGGGATCGCGAACCGCCAGTGGGAAGCCGATTGTCGCCAATGATCCGCACCGTACGATCGCAACTCCGTCGTTGCGGTACCTGGTGCACCTCACGGCGCCCGGTTGGGACGTGATTGGCGCTGGTGAGCCGGCAATCCCCGGTGTGGCCATCGGTCACAATCGCGCGGGCGCCTGGGGTCTCACCATTTTTGGGCTTGATGCGGAAGATTTATACGTGTACGAAACGCTCCCGTCGGATGTTCGACGCTATCGCTACGGCGCGGGCACGGAATCGATGCGCGAGATAGTCGACACGATACGAGTGAAGGGATCGACGCCGCAGATCGTGACGTTGCGCTACACGCGTCACGGTCCGGTGCTGTACGAAGACACCGTGAAACGCACCGTGGTCGCGCTGCGCGCCGCGTGGCTGGAAGTGGGTGGCGCGCCGTATCTGGCGAGCCTGCGCATTGACCAGGCCACCACCTGGGCGCAGTTCCGGAACGCCCTGCAGTTCGCGCGCATGCCCGCGCTGAATTGGGTGTGGGGAGACACCAGTGGCGCGATTGGTTGGCAGAGTGCGGGCATCGCCCCGATTCGTGGTACGTGGGATGGGCTCGTGCCCGTTCCGGGTGACGGACGCTTCGAGTGGAGCGGATTCTTACCCGTCGGCGAGCTCCCGCACGTTGCATCGCCAACGCACGGTGCCATTGGCACCGCCAATGCGTTCAATGTCCCGCTCGACTATGCGCGCTTCGATGCGGTGGGTCGATCCTGGGCCGAGCCGTGGCGTCTCCGGCGCCTGACCGAAGTGCTCGATACGGTGCAGAACGCGACGGTCGCATCGATGGGCCGGCTGCAGCACGATGAAACGCCGTTGGCCGCGCGTCAATTGGTACCGCTTTTGCGTGGTATCGAGTTCAGTACCGAGAGCGCGCGTTCGGCCAGGAATACGCTGCTCGCCTGGAACGGTGTGCTGTCGGCGACCTCGGCCGGCGCGGCCATTTACGCTGTGTGGGAGCGACGTGTGCTGTCGCATACGGCCGATGTCGTGCTGACGCCGAACCTGCGATCGATCATGGCGTCGGTACCGCTCTCGCGAACCGTGGCGTGGCTCACCAGCGCCGACTCCATACTGGGGGATCGCCCGGCGCTGGCGCGCGATGGTATTCTTTCGCGCGCGTTCAACGACGCGGTCACTGATCTGACGCGCCGATTCGGCAATGACATGTCGACGTGGGCCTATGGCAGTCCCACGCTGCATCATGTGCGCATCGCGCATTCGCTGGATGGCGTGTTGACCGACTCGCTGCGCCCGCTCCTCTCACCAGGTCCGATCGCGCGCGGCGGGTACGCCAATACGCTTAACGCAACCGGCAATGGCGACAATCAAACGGCGGGTGCCAGCGTTCGGGTCGTGATCGACGTTGCCAATTGGGATACCGCCATCGCGACCAACACGCCGGGCCAAAGCGGCGATCCGCGAAGTCCGCACTACCGAGATCTGTTTGCGTTGTGGGCGCGGGGAGAGTACGTGCCCCTCCCATTCAGTCGGGGGGCGGTCGAGCGACGAACGGAGCATCGCGAGGTCATTCGACCATGACACTGGCCACCGCGCCCTTGCGTCTCCTGCTCGCTGAGGATGACCGAGCGCTCCGGACGTCTATCGTGCGCGGACTACGAGAGGCATCGTACGTGGTGGAGCAGGCTGGAACCGGCACCCAGGCGCTGGCGTTCGCCGAGTCGCAGCGCTTTGACGCCATCATTCTCGATGTGTTGCTGCCAGGCATGAGCGGTTTGCTGGTGTGTCAAGCCATTCGCGCGCGCGGCGATCGGGTTCCTATACTCATGCTCACCGCGCTCGACCGCATTGAGCAGCGTATTGCCGGACTCGACGAAGGCGCTGACGATTATCTCACGAAGCCGTTTGATTTTGGCGAGCTGCTGGCCCGCCTGCGTGCGCTCACGCGACGACATCACGAAGCAACCGTCGCGCCGGTGGTGATTGGGGACCTGGTGATCGACGTTCGTCGGCATACGGTGCATCGCGGCACGCGTGAGATCACGCTCACGGCGAAGGAGTTTGCCTTCCTGCTCTATCTCGCCCGTCACGTCGGCACGGTCGTCAGTCGCGCCGACCTGATGACGCACGTGTGGGACGAGCAGCGCCCCACGTATTCCAACATCATCGATGTGTACGCGAGCCGACTCCGACGGAAGATCGATGAGGGCGAATCGCGTCCGCTCTTCACCACGTTGCGCGGCACGGGCTTCGTGCTGGATGGGCCACCGCCGGTCACCACGCCCGTCGCGAGCTCGACCAGCGCGCGGGCCGGTCGACGAGGCTAATCGTTGACGGTCTGGCCGTCGTCGCTTCGGTCGCGGCTCACCCTATGGTACACCGTGCTGCTCGCGGTCCCCCTGATCGCCTTTGCGCTGGTGTGCTATCTCGTGGTCGCGCGCACCCTCGAACAGCGCATCGATGTCTTTATTGGTGACGCGCTGACGGCCTT
>JAYSVL010000310.1:0-5234 GCA_043718595.1 Gemmatimonadaceae bacterium | reverse complement strand
AGTACCAACACTTCCGCCGACTGCATCGTCAGCGATTCTGCCGTCGCTCCCCAGAGTGGGCTGTCCGGGACGATTGGATGGACCAGCATCCACGCCACCGGCATGAAGGTGGCGCGCTCACGTTCAAGTGTCAGCGTCTCGTACTGTCGCGCGGGCGCGCCGTCGCGCAACACCATGCGACTGAGAATGACCCGCGCCTCGAGGTCGAGCAGCTCCCGGCGCCTGGTATTGGTCATGCGCAACATGAGCCCCATACCGCGATTGAACGGAGCGACCACCGCGTGTTTGCTAAACTGAATGGATGCGTTCGGACGTGTCAGCCGCGCGATGAACAAACCAGCCGCAAGCGACTGGTACAGCACGCCAATTAACGCCTCAAACGTCACAACGAGGTTGGGCATCACACCTTGCGGAGTGATATGACCGTAGCCGATCGTGGCGAACGTCTGCACGCTGAAAAAGAAGGCCCGTGTGAACGCACCGCCTGGCAGATCCATACCAGGTCCTGACAAACTTTCGCTGCCAGACAATACAAACAACAGCGCGAACAGCATGTTGAGCACGACATACGCCGCTGTCAGCACAACGGAAAATCGTGGCCAGCTCAACGTGAGCGCGGCGTTGAAGAATGTGTTTTGCTGCAGCCAGCTGCCCGCATTGCGACGCACGTTGAAGGTGCCGTCGGCGTTCAGCAACCGGCGCTGACCGGTGTCCGTCCCGACCGCACCTAATCCCAGGTCACGCTGATTGTCGCCGCCGCCCTGCGGCATTTTGAACGACGGGAAAAGCTCGGTATTCACTATCGCTCCGTTCGGGTGTTCGCGAGGAGGAAGACAATGCTCTCCACCGCATGCGCGCGCCAGTACATCCAGTCATGCTTCCCCGGCCATTCAGCGTATTCATGCGTCACACCCAACTGCTGCAAGGTCGCGTGCAAATCGCGATTCTGCGCAATGAACGGGTCGTCCACGCCACAATCGATGCGCAATACGGGAACAGAGACACCTTCGTTTCCGACGCGACCTGTCACACGGGCGGCGAGGCGCGTGGGATCACGGGCGACCCAGCCAATCGTGTCGCGTCCAAATGCGGGTGCCATCCAGCGCCAGAGCCACGGCGTCGTGTTGCGGAGCCCAATCGAATCCGTCGCGTACTCTGATGGCGGCGCCCACGGTTTGGGACCAAGCAATCGTGGTGACACCACGCCAGAGTGACTGGCTGCCGCGCCAAAGACCAACGGATAGGCCAGCGCCAATGACAACGCGCCCAGTCCGCCCATGCTCAAGCCAGCGATGCCGCGGTGTGCGCGATCGGCGATGGTGCGATATCGCGCGTCGACATGCTGCACGATGTCGCGCGCGATGTAATCGTCGTAGTGCGGCCACGGCACGCAATACCGGTCAACCGCCTCGCGTCGTGCCGTGTCCGCCGCACACATGGCCGATGTGACGAGTGTATTCCACGTGGTGTACCAGCCGTCGTCGCCATCCGGCATCACCACAATAGCCTCCGGCTGTCCTGCGGCGATGAGCGAGTCAAGCGTGCGGTCGAGCATGCCGTTGTCCACCCAGTTGCGCTCGTTGCCGCTCAGGCCATGCAAGTAAATGAGCAACGGATAGCGTCGCGACCGATCGATCCCGTACGACGGTGGCAGATAGACGGTCAGCGCTTTGCGAATGCCCAGCGACTGCGCCCACAACGTGTCGGTGCGCACCGTGCCACGAGTAGCGCTACCAGCGGTCGCCGCGCGTGGTGTTGGTGCGACCTGCGCGACCACTGGTGCAGAGAGCGTGCTGCACACCATTACCACGGCGACCGACCATCGTCTACGCACCGCTGGACCGAGCGCCGTCATCATCTATCGCAGGATGGTGCCGAGTCGACCCCAGCGGATGTCGGTGATAAACGGCAAGGGTCGGTCGCTGTCGTCGGCGTTGTAGGAGTAGTACACGAATACCGGTCGGCCACGCACGTTCTCGCGCGGCACGAATCCCCAATAGCGTCCGTCCTTCGAGTCGTAACGACTATCGCCGAGCATGAACAAATGCCCGGTCGGCACCACCAGAGGTCCCCAGTTGTCGATCGTCGGCGTGGCTGGCGGATCGCCGACCGCGAGCCCCTTGAGTTCAAATTGGTGCTGCCAGACAAAGAGCGGATGCGCATACGTGCCGTCGCCCTTCGCGTTCTGCGCCGCCGCGGCTCCCTGCGGTGTCGCGGTGCCGTTCACGTAGAACAAGCCGTCGCGCATCCAGATCGTGTCGCCGGCCACGGCCACGCATCGCTTGACGAGCGTCGGGTTCGGGTCTTCCGGCTGATCGATTTGATTCGGCGACTTGAACACCACAACGTCATTGCGCTTGGGCTCCGTGTACCCCGGCAAGTTGATTGGTGTGAATGGGACGTGCGGCCCATAGGCGAGTTTGTTGACGAACAGCCAGTCGCCGATCAGCAAGGTGGGGATCATGCTGCCGGACGGAATGCGATAGGCCTCGAACAGGAACGTCCGGATGATCAGGAAGACGGCGAGTGTGGTGGCGATCGCCTTGACGTTCTCCCAGGTGCTCGGTCCTGATGTTTTGGACTTGCCACTGCGAAGCGCGGCGACGCTGCCACCACTCTGGGTCGATGACGTCGCGGACGATTTGGTCTTGGAGGGCACGGAAGAGAGGCGAGAGAGAGCGGAGCGCAGAAGGGGCGCATCCCTATGGACGCGCCCCCTCAAACATACGCCGCAACCAACCAGAGGTTACGACAGGTGCTTCGAAACGAGCTTGGTCATGTCGAACATGCTGACCTGTGCCTTGCCAGCAAACACCAGCTTGAGCTTGTCGTCGGCGTTGATCATGCGACGGTTCTTGGCGTCCTGTAAGCCATGCTTCTTGATGTAGATCCACAACTTCTTCACCACGTCCGTGCGCGCGAGCGGTCCCGCGCCAACCACGGCGGCGAGCGTCGGCGTCACGGCAAGTGCCTTCATGAACGCGGCGTTCGGTGAGCGCTTCGCCGCTTTCTTTGCGGCCTTCTTTGGCGCAGCAGCCTTCTTCGGCGCGACGGCCTTCTTGGGCGCAGCAGCCTTCTTGGTTGCCTTCTTCGGGGCGGCCTTCGTCGGCGCAGCCTTCTTTGCAGCCTTCTTAGGGGCGGCCTTCTTCGCAGCCTTCTTTGCAGACTTCTTCGCAGCGGCCATAGCGTCTCCTGAGGGGGTGACCGGTCGAGCCGCGTATTTCACAACGGCTCAGTTGGCGTCGCGCCAATGCGCAGACGCGAACAAACTACAAAGACTGATACGCTGCGCAATAGCGGCAAACTCATTTTCCCTCTGAATTTTGTCAATTTTCATTCGTTTTCATTCGTTGCGCGGTGAAAATCGCCGCAGCGCGCGTGTGCGCGCACGACAACGCGTCGCGCGTCAGTCACCGCGACCAATCGCCAACGCACGCAGTAACGTGATATCGGCGACGTCCCATGCGTCGGGTGTGTCGTCGTCGTCCGCGATATCTGGGCGCTCCTGCGGCGCCTCCAGAATCAGCGGCACGTGCTGCGCGCGCGGGTCTTGCAGCAGCCAACCAAATGCGTCGGCGCCAATCTGCCCGGCGCCGATGCGCAAGTGCCGGTCACGATTCGAGCCCAGCGCACCTTCACTGTCGTTCAGATGGAAGAACGCCGGCCGTTCGCCAGTCGCCAACTCAAAGGCATCGAGCGCGCGCCGCTGCTCGTCTCGCGAGGTGGCAATCGCAAAACCGGAGGCAAACAGGTGGCAGGTGTCGAGTCCGTATCCTGTGCGCCGTCGATCCTGCGACGGAATCCCAGACAACATCGCCGCCACTTCGTCTGGCGTACGCCCGAGCGTTGTTCCCGCGCCGGCCGTGTTCTCAATCAGCAGTCGCGTGTTTCCCGATGGCACGGCCGCCAACGCGCGACGCATCGCTTCGGCCACGCGCGTGATCGCCGCATCACGATCGCCATCGGTTGCCGCACCGGGATGAAAACACACTCCACCGACGCCAAGCGCCGTTGAACGCTCAAGCTCTTTTGCCAGACCGGCGGCGGCGCGACGCCACTTCTCCTCGTCGGGCGTCCCGCAGTTGAGCACAAAGGGTGCGTGCACAATCACCTGCGCCGCCGGGATGCCCGCAGTCGCGAGGGCCTCGGTGAACCGCAGCACGCGCTCGGGCTTGATGCCGATGTTGTCACCATAGTACTTCGGCACCGCCGTATTGATCTGCAGCGACAGCATGTGGCCGCGTCCGGCCCGGCGCGCCGCCATGGCGATACCGCCGGAATCGATGCAATGCGCGCCAAGGAGGAGCATACAGTCGGTGCGATGAGTGAAGGGCGAACGCGTCAGCGACGCACAATCGCTCGTCGGGTACGAAATGCGCCAGTGCCTGCGGCCGTGGGACTCTCCGTCCAACCGACAACCAACGCGCGCCCACGTACGGCGACGAACGGATCGCGCGACGTCACCACACCACCGCTCACACCCTCGCGCTGACCGAACGTATGCCCCGAGGTGAGCGAAATGGCCACGGCGATTCGGCTGCGGGTGCCACTGTTCGGATCTTCGTACGCCACGGCGACGAGGTCATCCTGTGCGGCCACGCGAACCATACTCGGCGACTCGCCATAGACGATTGCTACCGGCGGTTCAAACGCCGAACGCGGGTCCATCTGATGCGCGTAGAACACGCCGGGTCCTTCCGGCCCGGTGAGTGCATACGCAACGTGGACGTATCCGAATTTGTCATCGACCGCGACGCTCGGTGCCGCACGCTGACAACCAGTCGCGCCATCAAAGGACACATCGAGTGAGCTCGCGCCGCGGTCGAGCGAATCAACAACGATCGGCCCGCGCCACGGTGACAAGGACGCCGACGCGACCACTGTATCACGCCACGCAGTCAGCAACCACACGCGGCCCCGCTCCCGCTGCGACCACCACACGGCCACACGACCACGACCCGGTGCCAGGGCAATCCGCGTTGACCGAGGGCACCCGGCGCCGTCGAGCGGAGCGTCGCTGTTGCCGAGTGGCGAGGCACTGGGCATGGCCACGGTGACGGGCCGCAGTGCGGGCAGCGCGTCAATACGCGATTCCGGCATGGCGCCTAAGATCGTCGCGAGTGCCGTACCGGCATTGGCCTCGTGCACCAAGTCGCGAACGAGTGCCAGTTCCGCACTCGCCGGCGAGCGCGCGGCTGCGTCGGAGACAACGGGCGCTGGTGGTTCGGCGATCG
>JAYSVL010000309.1:0-1836 GCA_043718595.1 Gemmatimonadaceae bacterium | reverse complement strand
GTCTAAAGTTGTTGGAGAACCCGCCGCATGAACAAGTGTACGTCTCCACGAGCCTTACGTGCCGTATGCGCGGGCACCACTCTCGCCGTAGTGCTGGCGGCGACGGCGCATGCACAACCGCCAAAGGACGTACTGCTCGCGACGCGTGTGCATGGGTACATGACGCGCATGGAAAGCCTCGGCTACAGCGGCGGCGTGCTGGTGATTCGCCGCGGCAAGACGGCGTTCTTGCGGAGCTACGGCATGGCCAATCGCGACGCTCGTATCAAGGCCGACGCCAACACCGTGTACAGCCTTGGCTCTATCACCAAGCAGTTCACGGCTGCGGCCATTCTGCGGCTGGAAGAACTTGGGAAGCTGCGAACGACGGACAGCGTTGGACGGTTCTTCCCCGACGCGCCGGCTGACAAGCGCGGCATCACGCTGCATCAGTTGCTGACACACACCGCCGGTTTCAAGTCCGACTATTCGCCCACCGATTACGAACCGACTACGCGCGACGAATACGTGCGCCGTATGTTTGCTGCGCCGCTGCGGTCCGCGCCGCGCGCCAGCTACTTCTACGCCAACTCCGGCTATTCACTCCTCGCGGCCATCGTCGAGTTGGTAACCCAGCAGGACTACGACGCCGCGCTTCGCACCCTCGTGCTACAACCGGCGAGCATGTTGCAGACCGGCTACAAACTTCCGGCGTGGAATCGCGCACGCATCGCACACGGTTATCAAGACGGTAAGGACTGGGGCACGATCGCCGAGCGTATCACGATGCCCGGCGCACCATTCTGGGAACTGCGTGGCAACGGCGGCTTGCACACTACACTTGGCGACATGGCGAAGTGGGATGTGGCGCTGAATGATCGACGTATGCTGAGCGACTCGAGTCGTCGCAAGTTCATGACCGGATACGTGAACGAAGGTCCGGCGGGGCTGTCGAAATACGCGTACGGATGGGCAGTCTCAATAACATCACGCGGCACACGGTTGGTGGAACACAACGGTGGCAATGGCGTGTACGTCGCGGAATTTCAGCGATTTGTTGATGACCGTGTAACCATCTTCGTCACATCGACGGTGTCCGGTATGACAGCCACCCCAGTCGCGCGTGTCATTGCGCAGATCGCGTTCGGCCAACCGTATGAGCTTCCGTCGGCGCGCGTCGCTGCGCGCGCCGTGGACAACGCAGCGGCACAGGGCACGTATCGGCTGCAGGATGGCAGCAGACTCGTACTCACTGCGCGCGATGGGCGACTGATGGCCGAGGCCGTTGGGCAGCAAGCGCATCAACTGCTGGCCACGGGCGACACGACATCGGCGGCGGAGCTTACGCGATTGAATGCACGCTCACTCACGATCGTCGAGGCTCTGATGCGCGGCGACGTAGCACCATTGCGCGCCGCACTCGGTCCAGGCGGTCCCGCCTCGGCTGAAGTAACAACGCAGGAAGCGGAACTCCTGTCCGACAGGCGTCAGCGTTTTGGTACGTTCCAGTCGATCGAGGTGCTGGGCACAACGACGGGGCCAGAAGGCGGACTACGCACCACCGTGCGCATCAACTTTGCGAAAGGCGCCGCGACTAATCTCTACACGTGGGATCGAAACGGTATCATCATGGACATCGGTGCGCGGCCGTTTGCACCAACAGAACTACTGCCTGGGGAGAACGGCGAGTTTCGCAGCGTCACATCGCGCGGGAGTACGGGAGCGCGGTTGGTTTTTGCTACTGACATCGCAACCGCGGTTACGCCGACTGGCCGAGTGCAGCTCGTCAAGCAACGGCCGTAAACGAGCAACAACGAACAGGATGAAAACGGATACACTGCAATTGTTCGTGGGATA
>JAYSVL010000308.1:0-1841 GCA_043718595.1 Gemmatimonadaceae bacterium | reverse complement strand
CGGGCAACGTCGCCGCAGTGCCTGCCATGCCCGACTCCCTGGTGGTGTCGGGCCCAAACGTAGCACAAATTCGGCTAAGTGAACAGCATTGGGGTTAGGCGTCCGCGCGCGGGGCATCGAGAAACGCATTGCGAACTCGGAGGTACTCTTCATCGGATATGACCACGTCAGGGTAGTCCTCGACATCTCTGATCAGGAATTCTGGCCGGACCTGCTCGATGGTGTGCAACGGACCAACCGATAGACAGTTTGGAATGTACACCTCTCGAACAAACGGATCTGTCTCCCATTTGCTTTGAATGAAGCTCTCCCCGCGGGCTCCAGGGATAAACCACGGTTGCAGTCCCATCATCGGAAACTGCTCGCTGACAATGCGAGTCAGCAATTGAAGTGCTTCCAACGCCATCGGCCTGTCGTTCTGGTCTGTCTCAGGCTTGAAGTGAATTGCGCGATTTCTGAGCTTCTCAAGTTCCCCGAATGCGGAGGCAACCTCTGGCAAGAGAACACGCCACTCAGACAACGCGGTTATCGGCAAGCTCCAGTTGTCAAACGACTGCTTGCTGTGAACCTTCTTGTACAAATCCGAATGTCGAAAGTCATCCCGAAGTTTGAGCGTCAAGTGATTCAGGATGCGTTCACCGAGGGCGCATGCGCCGGTCAACGCCGGATAGTACGCGCCAACAATGAAGGCATTTCGTGATTGAGCAAGAAACTTGTTGTGGAACGCCAGTACCGAGAACGGCCGAGGTCCGAGATCGCGGAAGTTCTGGAGTTTGTCGTCGGCATCGATGACGCCGAACTCATCGCGAACATGCTGAACGACTTGCGCGCGGCTTTCCTCCCACTGCGCTCGAATCGCCGGCTCCCAAGTCGGCAGAATCTCTTGGTCAAGAATGGTCGCTCGACTGTCGAAATCGAACCGCAGAACTCGGAATCGCTTCATTTCTCCCTTGACGCCTAACACCAGGATTGACTGCGCAGTACCGAGCACCATGGATTTTAGCGCGCACCAGACGTTGCGGTACTGCGGCCGTCACATCCCGATGTTAGGGGCCGACCCGCGCACGGAGCTACCGGACGACAATGCGTCGCTCCAACACGAACAAGCGCCCACTTGGTTCCTCGCGACCCACCACGCGCAGCGTCGCCGAGCCAAGCGTGCCAAACACCAGTGGCACGCGACGGCGATCAAGGCGGAGGATGTGGAGACACGCCGCGCGCGGGTTCGTGACGACCCGTTCATAGGGCACGATCGTGGTGCGCATGCCTTGCACGGTCGTGATCGTGGTGTCACTGCCGACACAGCCACCGCCGTAGGTCGTCACAAAGACGTCGACGCGGGCGCCCTGCTGCACGTGCGTCGGCGCCTCGATTCGCGCCGTATCACTGTGGAATCGAACGCTCCCCACACGCCGCGCGCTCAGCCCGTCGGCGGCCGCTTGTTCGGCGAGCGGGAGGGACGCCCGCAGGCTCGCTTCGGTCGGCGAACGATCACACGCCGTCGACGCGACCAGTGCGACAACGAGCGGTCCGACACTCGACCGAATCAACATGGCCGCTCCGACGAAGGTGACACACCGGTGCAAAAGGTCCGGGAACTTCACGACTCTCGTCCATCGCGCCGCGTGCGAAGACTGATGCCACTGGGAGTGCGCCCTAACACCAGGCATAGACTGCGCAGTACCGCGCGCCGGTGATTCTATCGCGCACAACTGGTCGCGGTACTGCGTCAGTCTCATGTCCTTGTTGAACTCAATCCGCCTTCGGCGGATAGCACGACGGTTCCAGTGTGTGTTGGCAGTTGAGTTCGATTGAGCAATGGTGCGGCGTGCGCTCTGATC
>JAYSVL010000307.1:0-17533 GCA_043718595.1 Gemmatimonadaceae bacterium | reverse complement strand
GTTGACCTGCTCTTCGAGTGCGCGCACGTTGATCACGCATACACGCTACGCACATGCCAACCAACTGTAAAGGTTATTTATTGACGGCGCCTTAGCTGTCTTTTAGCTCACCCTCTGCGTCAAATGCTTCTGTTGTTTTGCAGTTAGCTGCGCTGCTTGAGCGTGATCTCGAACAATCGCGACCACAGCTTCCCGGTGACAAACAGACGATCGCCTTTCGGGTCGTAGGCGATGCCGTTGAGCACATCCTCCGAGCCGCGTCGATCCATGGCGGGCAAGATGCCGGTGAGGTCGATCCACCCAGTGACGTTGCCCGTCTTTGGATCGATGCGCGCGACCTGATCGCTCTGCCACACGTTCGCCCAGATTTCGCCTTTCACCCATTCCAGTTCGTTCAACTGCGACACCGGCGTGCCGTGATCGGTGACCGTGAGAGCTTTTTGTTCGGCGAACGTTTGTGGGTCGCGCCAACGCAACACCGCGGAGCCATCACTCATGATGATGGACGTGCCATCAGTAGCGAGCCCCCACCCTTCGCCGTCATACTTGAACTGTTTGATCGGTTCGAATGTCTTCACGTCGTAGACAAAGGCGACGCCAGACCGCCAGGTGAGTTCGTACAGTTTGTCGCGCAGCAGCACGATGCCTTCACCAAAATACGGCTCTGGCACATCGCGCTTTCGTATCACGCGGCCGGTGGTGAGTTCAACCTCGCGGATGCTCGACTTGCCGACCTGACCAGTGCCCTCGAACAACCGACCGTTGTCCCAGACGAGTCCTTGCGTGAACGCGTCGGGGTCATGCGGCCACGATTGGACGACCTTGGCCACGTACGTCGGCGTGCGTGCAGGTGCCACATTGGCCAGCGTCCCCGCTTCGGCAGCCGGCGCTTCCCGACCGCACGCCCCGAGCACGCTTGCGCCGAGCATCGTGGCGCACAGTGCCGCGTTTCGTGTGAATGCCCTGCGATGGGCGGAACGTGAGGACATGGTGGTCTCGTACTGGAGGCGGAGCGTTACAACAAATCTAGCGGTTCGGTCAATGCGCCTTGACTGTCTTTATGCCGTCACGCAGCGCCGAGAACAGCGCGATGAGGTCTGGCAGTTGATGATTGGCGTTGAGACCGCTTGGACTTGGCAGCACCCACAACGCGCTCTCACCTATCCGTTCAACTTGCGCGCCGAGTGTCGCGCGCGGGCGGGCAAAGGCCTGCCGGTAGGCGCCAATGCCAAGCAACGCGACAACGCGCGGCTTGTATTTCCGCACCGTGCGCGCGAGTCGCTGGCCGCCAGCCAGGTACTCGCTCGTCGCGAGCTCTGCTGCGCTCGCCGTGGTGCGTTCCACCATGTTCGTGATGCCGAGGCCGAACGCCAGCAGTTCGTGCTCATCCCACGGTTTGAACAGGCGCGGAGTAAATCCGGCGCCATAAAGCGCCGGCCAAAACCGATTGCCCGGGCGTCCAAAGTGATGACCGATCGCCGCCGTGTAAAGCCCGGGGTTGATGCCGCAAAAGAGCACATCGAGATCTGGCGCGATGAGATCGGGCACAGTGAGATGCACCGCTGCCACCAACTGCGCTTTTGTTGGTTTTGACGGTGCGACCACGTTGCCACTCATGACGCGCGAACGCTCACGATGGTTCGAGCGACTTCTTGAGCGACGCCAATGCGGTGAGTGCCTGCAGTGGCGTCATCGAGTCCGGTTCCAACTTTTCTACCGCGTCGGCGAGTTGCGCATGTGCGAGTTGCGCATGTGCGAGTTGCTCATGTGCGAGTTGCGTGTGTGCCGGATCGATCGCGGGCGACGCGAAAAACCCGAGCTGCGTGGTGTCCCGCGCGGCGTGGCGCATGTGCTCGCGCAACTGCGGTCCACGTCGAAATGCACCCTTGGGCGCCTGCAGCCCGTCGGCCGTGAGACGCGCCGCCATCTGCTCACCTTCCCCTTCGAGCAATGCCAGCACTTCCTTCGCGCGCGCGATCACCGGCGCCGGCAGGCCCGCCAGTCGACCCACCTCAATGCCATATGACCGGTCGGCGCCACCAGCGATCAATTTGTGCAGAAACAACACCTGGTCGCCAACCTCTCGCACGGCCACGGTAAAATTGCGCACACCCGGCAATTCGCTGGCCAGCTGCGTGAGTTCATGATAGTGCGTCGCAAACACCGTCTTGCAACCGATCGCGTCATGCAAATGCTCGCTCACACTCCACGCAATCGACACACCATCATACGTGCTTGTACCGCGACCAATTTCATCGAGCAACACCAGCGACCGACGCGTGGCCGTGTGCAGAATCGCGCTCGTTTCGCTCATCTCCACCATAAACGTGCTTTGACCGCGCACGAGATTGTCGCTCGCACCCACGCGCGTGAATAGCCGGTCGACAATGGGCAAATGTGCGCGACGCGCTGGCACGTACGCACCAACCTGCGCCAGCAGTTGAATCAGTCCCACTTGACGCAAAATTGTGCTTTTGCCGGCCATGTTGGGGCCTGTAAGCACGATCAGCTGCGCGTCGGCTGCGAGCGTCAGGTCGTTCGGGATGAACTTCTCGCGCGCCATCATCCGTTCAACCACGGGATGTCGTCCGCCGACAATCTCCAGGTCGAAACCATCGTGCAATTCCGGGCGCGTGTATTGCTCCCGTTCGGCGACTTCGGCAAACGCCGCCAGCACATCAATCGTCGCCACCCGACGCGCGACGGCTTGCCAGCGCACAATAGCCAACCCCGTCTCGCGACGCAGCGCCTCAAACAGTTCGCGCTCACGCGTCTCAATGCGATCGGCCGCGGTTAGCACGCGTTCTTCGTACGTCTTGAGCGCCGGCGTGACATACCGTTCGGCGCCGGTCAGCGTTTGACGACGCTGGTAGTCCGACGGTACCAGATGTTTGTTCGCGTTGGAGATTTCGAGGTAGTACCCGAAGACGCGATTGAAGCCCACTTTTAGTGAGTGAATGCCAGTGCGCGCGCGTTCCTCCGCCTGAATTGTCGCGATCGCGTCTTTGCCGCCATCACGCAACGCGCGCAGTTCGTCAAGCTCGGCATCGACACCCGGCGCGATCGTGTTCTCGTCACCAATCGCCAGCGGGGGACGGTCCACCAGCATGCGCGTCAAACGTTCGGCGTGCTCCGCACCGCTGTCCCAATCGGTGAGCATCGTACCGAGCACGCCACCAACGGCATTTGCATGAACGAGCACCGCCTGCGCCGCCTGCGACACGCGCGGCAGCCGAGCAAGTGAATCCCCGAGTGCGCGAAGTTCACGCGGCGTGGCGCGGCCAGCGGCCGCCTTGCTCGCCAGCCGCTCCACATCGCGCACACCGTCGAGCGCCTCACGCAGCGCGGCGCGTCCAACAGCGTCACGCACCAGTGCCGTCACCGCATCAAGACGCTGCTCTATTGCCGCGCGGTCCAGCAGTGGCGACAACAACCATTGGCGGAGCATTCGTTGTCCCATCGGGGTCGCGGTTCGGTCAATCACCGACAACAATGTGCCGGCCAGTTCACCGCCGCGCAGTGACTCAACAAGCTCCAGATTGCGTCGCGTCATTTCATCGAGCGGCATCACACCACCGGGCCGTTCGACAATGGGCCGAGCGAGATGCGGCAACCCACCGGGTTGCAGTTCACGCAGATAACGAAGTAGCGCGCCAGCAGCGCCAATCGCGGCACTGTCGCTGGCGTCGAGGCCAAAACCTTCGAGCCCCTGCACGCCAAACTGCCGAGCCAATTCGTCGGTGGCGAGCTGCGCGTCAAACTCCCACCCTTCGCGCTCCGTCGTCAGTGCGCCGTCCATCGCACGCAAGGCGGCGGTGAGCACCGCGTCGTCACTGCCACGCACGACCAACAATTCGCGCGGTGCCAGTCGCGCCAGCGTCGCCGCGGCATCACCTCGTGCCACAAGCGATAAGCGCAACTCGCCGGTAGACAGATCGGCAGCAGCGATGCCAATCTGCGCTGCGTCGGCACCGCGCGTCGTGTCGCGTGCGGTGGCGACGGCACACACGTAGTTGGCCCGTGCGCCGTCGAGCATGTCGTCGGCAAAGACAGCGCCCGGCGTGATCGTCTCAATCACTTCGCGTCGAACGATCCCCTTGGCCAGTTTGGGATCTTCCACCTGCTCACAAATCGCCACGCGAAAACCTTGTCCCACCAGGCGCCGCAAATAGTCGGCGGCAGCCTTCACCGGAATGCCGGTCAACGGCACTTCGGCGGCACCGCCGTTGTTGCGTGAGGTAAGTGTTAGGCCAATTGCGCGCGACGCGGTTTCCGCATCGTCGTAGAACATTTCATAGAAATCGCCCATCCGGAAAAAGAGGATGGCGTCTTGGTGTCGCGCTTTGATCTCCCGGTACTGCTGCATGAGTGGTGTTGCTGCAGCACTCATTTCCCTGCTTCCGTGACGAATCCGGATTGCCCTTGGCTTTTCATACGGGCGAGTGCCGCCGCCGCTTCGGCGCGTGTGTCATACATCCCCACGCGCACGCGGAACGGTTTGCGATCGCCGTCCACGCGCGCTTTGATGCCTCGTTTCGTCAACGCCGCCACGATGGCCGCGCCTTTCGCACGCGTATCGTACGCAGCAATCTGCACACTGTACTTTGGTCCTTTCGTCGCGGCCGCGCGCGCCGGCGAGGCCGGTTTCTCAACCGGAGCGGTCGATGCAACCGGCGGGACCGCGGCAGCTGTCGGCGTGGTGCTCTTTATAGTTGGCGCGGTGCCAGGTGTCGTGGCCGGTGCCGCGCTCCGCGGCGGCGCCGTGACGCCCGATGGTATGGCCGCACTAGTGCGCGAAACATCAACCGTATCGCCAGCGCGTGTAGCGGCTAGCGCTGCTTGTTGCAGTCGAGCACATCGCGCTCGCAGTTCGTCCGCCTGCAACTGCAGTTCGCCCGCCGGCACATCGGCCGGCTTAAGCGACGCGATGGTCGTGCAGGCGTGTGTCGCATCGCGTTCGTCGAAGTAACTGCGTGTGATGAGAATCATCGCCTTTGGACGTCGCTCCCCGTCACCAAAGTCGCGTACCACACGTTCGAGATGCACTCGCGCCGCCCGCGTTTCGCCGCGCACCAACTCGGCCTCACTCAGTCGCAGCAGCGCGTCAGGCGTACGCGGCGAGAGTGGCGCTTCGATGATCAGTCGTTTCCAGTCGAGCTCTGCATCGGCCGCGCGCTCGCTCAGCACAGCGCGCCAGTACAACGCCTCAGCGAGATCGTCAGGTGCAAATGCCGTCGCGGTGACGAGTGAATCCAGCACGCGACGTGCACCGCTGCCATTCCCGGCATCGGCCAATGCACGAGCGCGATCGATCGTGGACAGCACTGCTGCACTCGCGTGCACGGGCGCGGCTTGCGCGCGCGCGACCTGATGCGCACCAAGCGAGACGAGCGCAGCGATCGCGCATGCGCGAGAGAGACGCAGCACGTCGGACGCACGATTGCCGGGCGCATCTCGCTTCACATGCAGCGTGCCTCGCTGGCAGCTAGTGTCTTGTGCATCACGCTTCACGTGCAGCGTGCCTCGCGCGCAGCGGGCGTCTTGTGCATCACGCCGATCGCGCGTCACGCCGCGCGTGAGGTACGCGTTTGCAGCGCGCACAGCGCGAGTACCAGTGAACTGAGAATCTGGCTCGGATTTGAGACCGTGGTTTCCTTGAGTGCAATGTCCGCTTCCAGCAACAGCGCCAGCGCTCGTTCGCACGCACGCGCCGACCACCGTTCTGTCACCTTGGTCCACAACGATGACGCCTCACTCCACGGACGCCCGGGATATCCGCCCGTCTCCTTGAGGAACGCAAAGAACTCTTGCGGCAACCGATTGGTGGGAACGCCGCCGTCGCGACGCGCCCGACCAAAGGACAACGCCAGCGCTTGTGTGCTGAGCATCATCACCACCTGCACTGCGTTCACTTTGGGCTGCCCCAGCACATGTTCAACAAGCGCAATGGCAGTGGCCGCATCCTGCCGCGCAACAGCGTCGAGCAAGTCGGTGACCGTTTCTCCACGACGCACACCCACCACGGCGGAGACGGTGTGCACATCAATGATTGCCGCGACGTCTGCGTTGGTGTCTGCGCCGAGTACGTAGCTGGCGCACTTGTCCAACTCGGCCGCGAGTTGATGCAAGTCGTTGCCAACGGCTTGCTGCAGCAATCGGGTCGCGTCGTCGGTGATTTGCATGTCGTGCGCCGCCCTGACCTGATGCCCAATCCATTTGCGCACGCGCTCTGGTGGCAACGCTTCAAATTCCAGTGACTCGCTGTGCTGCTGCAACACGGCGTCGGGTTTGGTGCCCGCCGGACTAACGAGTAGCAGCAGCGTGTCGCGCGCCGGTCGCTTGAGGTACGACTCGAGCTGTTGTCGTGACGCTTTCTTGAGTGACCCGACATCGCGCAGCACCACAGCGCGTCGTTCGGCCAACATGGGCGGCATCGAGAGCAATGTGCTGATGTCTTCTGCATCGAGTTCGCTGGCGCGCCGGACTTCGCAATTGAAGTCGCGCGTGGCCGCGTCGATCGCGGCCGCCAACAGGTCGCGAACGGCAGCGTCCTTCAGGTAGTCGTCGTCGCCGTAGAGGTAGTACACCGGCGCGAACTCAGCTGCTTGCACGGCCGCCTGCACCACACGGAGTGGTGATACTTCTCGGGGCGTTGCAGACGGTCTGGGAGCCATCCACGAAAGATAGCAACCCCCCAGCCTATCGCTGGTCGGACACCAGGCTGAAGTCCGTGTTGACGAAGTGCGTTGTCGCATCGTCGATGATCACCGCCGCCGGCCAGACGGGGTTTCCGGTGGACATCGCCTGCATGAGCGCGGCGGACATGTACGGGTTCTGCTGCAGCACCGCGGGCTGCGTCGCGATGACGGGTTGCATGGACAGCTGGTGGGTGGGTGCGCTGTTCAATCCGCGCCACATCAGCGTGCCGAACACTGCGCCTGCGGCAACGGCGGCCAGTGTCCGCGGGGAGCGCAGCAACATCGCGGTGCGCGAGGGCAGCACGAGTGGTTCATCACGACACGCAGCGAGTCGCGTGCGCAGCCGAGCCTGAAATTCTGCCGACGGTTCGATGGTTGGCATGCTGCGCGCAATCATCAACGACCGTCGAACCAACGTGTCGTGCGCTGCACACGCGTTGCATGCCATGACATGATGTTGCGCAGCGCGTGTCTGCTCACCCGACAGCGTGTCGTCGAGGTACGCGAGGTGCTCTTTTCTGAAGCTTCTGCAGTCCATCGAGACTCGGTCGAAAGTAGGCGGGTACGGCAACTGTCGCTGGGACCGAATACCCGGCCCCCAGCGAGCAGTTCCGCTCACCCTACTTTGACGCGCGACGCCTCGCGTGGCAATCCCTGAGGTTGCCCTGGCCGCCTGTTCTTACGACCGCGTTGGCTTATCGAACGAGCGGACCGATGATGTCGGCGAAGGCCGTCCGGGCGCGATTGAGCCGTGATTTCACGGTGCCAAGGTTCACGCCCGTAATTTCGGCGATCTCCTCGTACGACTTGCCTTCGAGCTCGCGCAGCACAAACACCTCGCGGTGATGTCCGGGCAGCTTACCCACCGACTGTTCGACCATCTCGCGCAGGTGCCGCTTGCGGAACAGGTCATCCGGGCGCGAGTGCACATCCTCAAACTGCAGCGGACGATCTTCGTCCTCGAACTTGGCTTTGATGGCCTGGAACAGGACGAGCGGATTGCGCGACCGGTTGCGCAGCTCGTTCTTGGCCAGGTTGGACGCGATAGTGTAAATCCAGGTGGAGAACTTCTTCGAGCGGTCGAACCGGGCGATGTGCCGGTAGACACGGATGAAGACTTCCTGCACCAGATCTTCGGCGCGATCCCGATCGCCGATGGTGCGGTAGATGAAGTTGAGCAGGCGACCCTGGTAGCGATCGACCAACTCCTCGAACGCGCGCTCCTCGCCAGCGAGGAACGATGACACCACGTCGCCATCGTCGAGCGAGCGAAGATATTCGCGTACCGGGACGGTCGGCGCTGCGTGGGTCAGCTTCGTGCGAGCCAGGTCGGCCATGGGTGGAGCCCTCGTCGTACGGTGATGCGGATGAACGATCCGCAGCGAGCGTGCATGTGTAACCGGGCGATCCGGCTCACCGTCACTTCTCGCACTGCGCTGATAGAGCATATGGCGTGCCGCGCGGAACAAAACGGAACTATCCATCGCAAGTATCTACGTATCAACGGCTTAGTTGGATGTGTCGGAGATCACCGTTTGGCCAGGGAGATCTCCGGGTGCCCCGCGATTCCCAAAAACAGGACACCCGGCGTGGACACTACCTTCTCTCGGACACCCTGATCAGACATTTGGGCAGTACCCCGCCGATGTGGCGTTACGGTGTTCGCGCGTGAGTCGTAGCGAGCTGAACGGCGAAGCGTGGCGAACTGATCAATTATCTGAGACGAAATCCGGCGACGAACAGCAGCGCCAGCGACGTCTTGGCATCCTGAATTTCACCGCGCTCCACCATCGACAACGCGCGAGACATGCGCGTCGGCACGAGCTCCATGAATTCGTCCGCCTCGCGAGCGGTCTCGCCCAGCGTCAGTCCGCGCGCCAGAAAGAGGTGAATCTTCTCGTCGGTAAATCCGGGCGTGGTGAACATCGTGAACAGAAGTTCGACACGCTCCGCCCGGTAACCGGTTTCCTCGCGCAGCTCACGTGTGGCGCAATCAGCCGGGGATTCACCGGGGTCCAGCCGGCCAGCTGGGATTTCATATAAGTAACCTTCTGCTGCATACCGATACTGGCGACTAGCAGCACGCAACGGTGAGTGTCGACAAGGTTGTGCGGTACATCCTTGTCTTCATTCTTGCCATGCGATCGCTCTAAAACAAAACGGGCAGTGGCGAGGGCCGCTGCCCGTTTTGTTTCAATGAGGTGTAAAGACCTTACCGCCCAGAGGTTTGCACCATCGGGATTAGTCCTTCGGTTTGGGGTACTGCGATACCATAGCAGACTGCACTCCGATAGAATCGAAGGTACGGACGATCATCGCTTCCAGCCACCAATTTGCCTCGTCTCGCGATTCGACCTTGCTCATCAAGTACGTCAAGCGCCCGTTCTGTTCCTTCACGGTTGTCGTGACGCGTTGCGCATTGTTATACGTCCGTCGCACAACGTATGCCAAGTGGCCGTGCGCGGTGTCCGATGGCAGCCACATCACGTTGGGAGGTATAACACGTGTCGTGGTTTGAGGATTTTGGTGAGCACCAGTCTGGAATCGGAGGAGTTCCTGAGCGACGCGATCAGCGCGAAGAAGTGCTTGCGCCACATCCAGTGCTGTTGCCGAAAGACTCACCGGCTCCGACGGCGGCGGCGTTTCGTTCGGCCCTTTGCGCGACAGGTCAAATGCACTGACGAGCGCCCACCCGCCATCACCCTCCTTCCATACCGTAGTACGCAAATAGTCCGATGGCAGGTCACGGGCGTGTTCAGTCATCGGCGATCGCTGCGCCATCGCCTCGCCACGGACGCCACCTGCAAGTAGTGCGAGCAGGTTGACAGCAATCGTAAACCTCCAGAACTGTGTAAGGTGCATCTCCGTCCCTCCAAGGGCAGAACAGACGGATGCCAGAGACTGGGCGAGGAGCTGCGCAGTGTTTCGGCACCCGCTGGTCAAATTGACATCCTTCTGCGCACACGTAGTGTGCTTACGATCACTCCTCGTACTCGCCGTGGCAGACCTCGTAGCTATCAATGATGCTCCAGGTGTTGCCTCCATCCCAAGTTTGCAAAATTAACCAGGTCTCGCACCACTGGCTCATGGTCGGACCTCCCCAAAAACCAATGAAGTATTCGTTTGTGATCCGGTTCATACACTGGTTGTAGATCGACTCGGTGTCTGCGGCCTCCAGGAGAGCTTGATCTAGGTCCGATATTGAATCCTGCAGTGCTGCAAGGCACCATGGCGTTGGCGCTGCGAGGCATGTTGCAGCCAACTGGGCCGTAGCGGCAAGTTGAAGTGCTAGTGCTGCTGCGGCGGCGAAGTAGTCCGACGCCTCCCCAGCACAATCACGGAGCACCGCCGCGTGTGCGACGGTGGGCAAAACGAACGTAGCGAGACGGTCAATCGCGTCTCGGACTCCCGCGCGTATGGATGCCGGGCTCAACGCTGCGGTAGACGAGGAAACGCCAAACTCAGTCACCGTGATACCAACGGGCCTGCCGGTGTCGTCAAACATCTCCGTTGTAGAAGCCATCGTCGTCCATGACCCTCGAATCATCTTTTGATGATCCGTTCTCAGGAACGACAGACGACCGTGTTCCTCTCCAGTGATTAGCGTGACACGCTCGTGTTTCTTGGGACTGGGAGGGCTCGCGGTTACGTAGATCGCCCGATCTTGATCTGGGATGTAGGCGACGCGCTCACGGTGTTTAGCCTGTGCGCTGATTCTTGCCTTAGGGTTCACCCGTTGCGCCTTGGCGAGTTCCTGCGACAGGCGAAACGCCAACGAGCTCGAGGCGGCTAACCTCTTGCTGCTGGCTAGCGCTGCCGCAGGTAACGCACGCTTCTCAGCGCGCGCGCGTTCACTTGCGCGGTATAACGCATTGGACGAAAGAGGTGCGAGTGTATCGTGGTCAAACGGTTGTTTGCGACTCGCCTTTGTGCAAATTGTTCGCGGCGGGGGCCGCGGACTGGCGCACATGGGGTTCGGAAACCTGCAAAGCAGATTCACTACACGCAGCTACAGCCGCCACGACACACGCTGTTACAAGGATTGTGCTTTTCCGCATACTCACAACCTCCAAGTAGAGTGTTTTCCACATGAGCCACTCGCTTTGAGCGCTGGTTGATCGATACCTGCAGCCGTCAGCGCCGCGTCATCGGTGCCAAGGTCTCGGTGTCAGCGCTCAGCGCTACCATAACTCACATCAGCGTTTGGAACGCAAGTGCTCCCGTGGGAAGCAACCTCTCGTGGTGGGAAACGAGTTTTAACGTTTTCTCTTTTTTCTGCATGATAAAATCTGTTATCATGCGCCATGATCGTACCAAAATCTCAGGGCAGGCGGTTCCAGAACATCAGACAGCACCGGCCTGAGGTTGCCACCGGTGCTGCATGGCCGGGAGACCGGGGTCGTCCAGCAGCAAGTCCATGGCTTCTACGGGAGCGTCGCCAGCATTTTTGAGCAGTTGGTCAACCGGCGCGATAGCCCGCACACGCGGCGCGCGTATCGCGACGACATCATGGCCTTTGTTGGGCCTCATTAGACACTGCAAATCCGGTCATTGATCGACACTTCAAGACCGGCCACCACGTGGGATGGGCTGAGACTGGTTAGCGAGGAGTGCTGAGGAATGCGTCGGTAGTGTAAGGGGTTTCGTGCGCCGTCTGCGTGGTCCCTTCTTTGCATCGGGCTCTAGACCGTGTAGCGTAAATTTGTGGCGAGCTGTGCTATACGTTGAGACGAAATCCGGCCGCAAAGAGCAGCGCCAGCGCTGTCTTGGCATCCTGAATTTCACCGCGCTCCACCATCGACAACGCGCGAGACATGCGCGTCGGTACAAGCTCCATGAATTCGTCCGCCTCGCGAGCGGTCTCGCCCAGCGTCAGTCCGCGCGCCAGAAAGAGGTGAATCTTCTCGTCGGTGAATCCGGGCGTGGTAAACATCGTGAACAGAGGTTCGACACGGTCAGCCCGGTAACCGGTTTCCTCGCGCAGCTCGCGTTTCGCGCAATCAGCCGGAGATTCGCCTGGGTCCAGCCGGCCGGCTGGGATTTCATATAAGAAGCCTTCGGCCGCGTAGCGATACTGCCGAATCAGTACGACCTGCGGGTCCTCCTCGTCTTCGTCGAGCAACGGCACGACAGCGCTGGCTCCGGAATGCCGCACCATCTCCAGTGAGCCCGTCGATCCGTCTGGAAAGCGGACGTCGTCGACATCAATGGAAATGATGCGACCGGTGTACGCGCGCCGCGTGGCAATGCGTCCGGTTGTGGTCGACGACGACTCGCTCATCTGCTCCGCTTGGCCTTCTTGGCTGCGGACTTCTTTCGTGCCGTCTCGTTTCGCGCCGTTTTCTTTACCGACGTCGTCTTTACCGACGTCTTCTTTCCTGCCGTCTTCTTGCGCGGTTTACGCGGCTTGGGCACATCGTCGCCAGCCAACCATTTGCGCACCGTCGCGCGCAGGTACACGGGAACCTTGAGGATCGTGCCGCGACACTTCGCGGTGCCACAGCGACACGCGTAGTAGCGTACGTCCTCCGGCTCGTAGTTGTTCTGCCACTCAAACTGATAGTCGTACGAGAGTTCGGTTTCGGGCGTGATGCGCTTGAGCGCGCTGATCCAGATGTGCCCGCGGTCAATCACTGTCTCGCAATTCGGGTCGCAGGAGTGATTGATGTAGCGCGCTGGACTCTTGTGCTTGCGCGCATCTAGCACCGTGTCGTCGTCAAGAATGAACAGAAACGTGTGGTGACGTCCGTTGCTGTCATCGTAGCGACGATCGGCCTCCGCATGTGTGATCGGCTCGCCGAGGTATTCGTCGACGTGTTGTCCCTTGCGGATCGGACGAATGGCAAACGCGCCGCGCCCCTGAATCGGCGAGCGACGCACTTCATACACCGGTGGCTTGTCGGACTGCGCGGCGGAACGTGTGGCGGGGGCGGGGGCGCGTTTGACTGGAGAGCGTTTAGCGAGCGAACGTTTAGCTGGAGACACGTCGTGAGTCAGGAGGCGGAAGAGGGAGACGCACCGGTGGGCGGCGTCTCATCGGTGGACGGATCATACACGGTCACCGGGCCAAGGCCGAGTGTCGCAAGCGTGTCCTGAATCGCGGCCGCATCACCGACGACGACGACTTGCAACCGTGATGGGTCGAGATGTGCTTGTGCGACGCGCAACACATCAGCGGCAGTGACGGAACGTACGCGATCGCGATACGCGTCAAAGTAGTCGCCCGGCAAACGAAAGATTTCTACGTTGGCGAGTCCGCCGGCAACTTCAGCGGTCGTCTCAAACCGAATTGGGAAGACGCCAACCAGATAGCTCGTTGCCAACGACAACTCGGCGTCGCTCACCTCGGTTTCCCGGATGCGGGCGAACTCGATTTGAATCTCACGTAACGCGTCAATGGTGACTGCTGTTTCGACGGCGGTCGAGATCTCAAACGGACTTGCCGCGCGCCGCCAGTCAAACGCCGAATGCGCGCCATACGTGTAGGCGTGCACTTCGCGCAAATTGAGATTGAGCCGCGACGAAAACAATCCGCCAAGAATGGCGTTCATCACCACGAGCGGGAAATAGTCCGCGTGCAACCGCGGCACGGCCACATGCCCAACGCGCACTTCCGATTGTGGCGCGTCAGCTTTCGCAATGAGATGGACGCGAGGTGCGCGGTGTCGTTGTTCGTCGAGCGGCTCCGAGACGGCTGGGGCACTGCCCGCCCAGTCGCCGAGTGCGCGCGACGCGTGCCCAACTGCGTCATCGACTGAGATGTCGCCGACGATGATCAATGCCGTCGCGTCGGGGCGATAATACCGCGCGTGATACTCCACCACGCGATCGCGCGTGATGTGTTCCATACTTTGCTCATCACCGCCGGCCAATCGCGCGAACCGCGATTCTGGCGCATACAGCAGCCGTGAGAAATACACGTCGGCCAGGCCGCGCGGCTCGGCACGCAACTGCGCCAGATCGGCCAGTCGTTCGGCGCGCAGGCGCGCGAGTTCGCTGTCCGGAAATGACGGATAGCGCAACACTTCGGCCAGCACCGTGAACGCATCCTCCACGCGTGACGTAAGCGACGTGAGTTGTACGGTGGCCGAGTCCCAGTCGGCGCCGGTATCGAGCGTGGTACCGAGTGTTTCGAGTCGCTGCGCGAGCTGTAACGCGTTCATGTCGCGTGTACCTTCGGCAAGCGCGCGTGTCGTGAGCTGCGCCAGACCTTCGGCATCGCGCGGGTCGCGTGTGGCGCCCGCTTCAATCACCGCCAGCACCGTGACGACCGGGTATTCGCGCATTGGCGACACCATCACCCGAACACCGTTGGCCAGGATGTGCGTTTCAAACTTGGGAAAGTGATACGGGCGTGGGGCGGCGGCGCCCGGTCGTGTCGGCGCTGGCGTCGTGCGTTGGTCGATCATAACGTTCCTGCGACAGCCGTCTCGGGATGTGTTGCGGCGTGCGCGTCGGACGCGGTACCTGTAGACGCATCATCATCAGGTGCGGGCAGGTAGAGCAATAGCGCGCGATTGTTCGGTCCGAGACGTTCGCGAGTGAGCGCCGTCACATCGGCTACCGTAACAGCCTGATACCGTGCGACTTGTTCGTTGGCCAGTCTCGCGTCGCCAAAGTAGGTCGCGAAACGCGACAGTTGATCGGCGCGCTCCGCAGCCGACTGCAGGCTGGTGACGAAACTTGTTTCAATGAGCGCGCGTGCGCGCAGCAGCTCGGCTTCGGTGACGCCATGATGATGTATCGCATCCAGCTCGGCCAGCACGGCGGCCTCGAGACGTTCCGGCGTCACGTCCGGATGCGCCGTGGCGTCAACGATCAGCAGATCGCTGCCCTTGGCCAGGTCGTAGGTGAATGCGGTGGCTTGCGAGGCGACGCGCTGCGTGCGCACCAACGACTGTTCGAGCCGACTGCCGGTACGCAGGCCGAGGATCGCCGCCGCCAGGCTGGCTGCATAGTAGCCGTCGCTGCCAAACACGGGCGTCCGACAGGCCACAAACACGCGTGGCAGTGCGACGGCATCGTAGACCACCTCACGCAGGGTCTCGCCAAAGACAGGTGTCACATTCATATCACGAAGCGGCGGCCGCGGCGCACCACGCGCGATCGGGCCAAAGTATTCGGCAATCAGCCGCACGGCTTCGTTGTGCTCGAAATCACCAGCCACGGTGAGCACGGCGTTGTCCGGGACGTAGTACGTGCGGAAGAAATCAGCGACGTCGTCCAGCGACGCGTCGGACAAGTGCTCCATCGATCCGATCAACGAGTGATGAAACGGATGTTCTTCGGGGAAACACAACGCCGGCAACCGCTCCCACCACGTGCCATAGGGCTGGTTGTCCACCGACCAACGTCGCTCATTTTTTACCACATCGCGCTGCGTATCGAGTTTGACTTGCGTCAGCGCGGGCAACATGCGCCCCATGCGGTCCGCTTCAAGCCACAGACCAATGGCGAGCTGATTGGACGGCAGGGTTTCGTAGTAGTTCGTGCGGTCGAGCCACGTCGATCCGTTCAACGTACCACCGGCACGCTGCACCACCTCGAAGTGCTCATTGGCTTCGACATTCTCCGAACCCTGAAAGAGCATATGCTCGAACAGATGCGCGAAGCCCGTCCGTTCCAGGCGTTCGTTGGCCGAGCCGACATGATACCAGAGATTGACGGCAACAATGGGTGCCGCGCGATTCTCCGACAGCACGACGTGCAGGCCGTTCGGCAAGGTGTAACTGTCCACTGGGATGCGCATCGTTCAATATTGGGGGTGGTGTCATGACTGCCGTAACCCCGTGGTCACACACGGAACACGCAGGGCTTCGCGCGAGTCCAATGTAACCGGTGTGTGCGTGCGTTCTACGCCGCACCTTTCCTCGACGGTCAACACCATGTCCTGCGCAGACATCCGAACGGTCACCCGCACCTCGCAAGCCGCGTTGCTGTTGCTTGCCGCGGCGTGCGGCGACGGCCCGCAAGTACCCACCGTCTCGGCGCCGACGCTCGGCACCACATTTTCGTCCACGGTCGCCAGTCAGGTGAACGCGATCCCGTCGGTGAAAATTACCGACGCCAAAGGGCGTGCCATGAAAGGTGTGCTGGTGCGCTGGCAGGTGCGCTCTGGCGGAGGTCGCGTTGTCAACGACACCGTGCGGACACTGGAGAGTGGTGAAGGCACGTCCGGTGGGTGGACGTTGGGCTCGGTCGCCGGATCACAGATCCTGCAGGCCAATGTTGAGGGGCTCGCCGCCGTCACGTTCATCGCCGAAGCAGCGCCTGGACCGGCGGCGAACGTCACGCGTGTCAGTGTGGACGCGCAACGCGCCACGGTGAACACAACGGTCGCGTCACCGCCAGCCGTTCGTGTGGAAGACAGTTTTGGCAATCCGGTGCCCGGTGTCGCGGTCACCTTTACGGCAGCATCCGGCGGGGGCACGATCACCGGCGCGCAACAAACGAGCAACACGGCCGGCATTGCCAGTGCGATTTCGTGGACACTCGGCACCACCAGCGGACAGCAGTTTGCCCGCGCCACCATTCCCAATGCCACGCAGGCCGCATTTTCGGCGACGGCGCTGCCGGGTGCACCGGTGGACCTCGTCAAGGCGGGCGGCGACAGTCAGCAGGGGGTGAGTGGCGCACCGATCTCGGCGCCACCGGGTGTGCGTGTGGTTGACGAATTCGGCAATGCGGTTGGCGACGTGCCGATCACGTTCACACCGGGACCCAATTCCGGCACGGTTACCACGAGCGTTGTGCCCACCGATCCGGCTAACGGCACGGCATTCGTTGGCAATTGGATTCTCGGTAGCGCGGCGCAGCAGACACTCGTCGCCGCCAGCACGCTGTTGCCCGGCAAATCGGTGACGTTTACTGCGTCGTCGGTGGAGTCACTGTTTGATATCGACGTGCGATTTGTCGGCGATGGCGGTACACAACGCCAGCGCGACGCGTTTTTGCGCGCCGCCGCGAAGTGGCGTCGTGTAATCGTCGGTGATGTGCACTCCGTACGCGTCAATGATGTAGCGGGCGATTGCGATTCCTGGCTGCCGGCGATCAACGAGACGATTAACGACGTTGTCGTCTTTGCGCGCATCCGCTCCATTGACGGCGTAGGCAAGATTCTCGCGCAGGCGGGTCCGTGTTCGTTTAGCACCACGTCCAATCTGACGATCTACGGATTGATGGAGTTCGACCAGGATGACCTGCCGGGCATGATTGCCAACGGCACGATTGACGACGTCGTACTGCACGAGATGGGGCATGTGCTGGGCATCGGCACCCTCTGGAGCTTGCGTCGCAACCTGCTCACCGGTCGTGGTGGCACCGATCCGTTCTTCAACGGTGCGGCGGCACGTGCTGAGTTTCCCGGCATTGGTGGTGCCAGTTACAGTGGCACGCCGGTTCCCGTCGAGAACACTGGCGGCGCGGGCACGCGTGATTCACACTGGCGTGCGAGTGTCTTCGGACGTGAGCTGATGCAGGGCTTTGCGCGCGCCGGTGGGATGCCCCTCAGTCGCGTCACAGCCGCGTCACTTGCCGATCTCGGGTATCGCGTGGTGCTCGGCAGCGCCGATCCGTTCTCGCTGGTTGCCGCATTACGTTCCGACTTTGACGTGCTCGTGCCGCTCGTCGACGACATTGCCGACATTCCGCTGCGAGCTGTTGGGCCCGACGGTACCAAGACGCTGGTGCGCGCTGCCACAGTGAAGCGCGAGTAAGGTGTGGTGGCGCGGCGTCCGTCAGTCGGCGCGCTTGCCAGATACGTGCAACCACAGTTCCAGTGCCAGGTCAGCCGGCAACGCGATGGATTCGCGTAACACGTACTCGAGCGCGAGCGA
>JAYSVL010000306.1:0-5264 GCA_043718595.1 Gemmatimonadaceae bacterium | reverse complement strand
AATTGGCCTACCCACCGCTGGAAGAATCCACGTTTCAAACGTTGAATCTGAACTTTGCGAAACAACCATGTTGCCGGAAAGCGGCGACACGCTGCCCTGCCCTCCCCACGGCAAACCCGCGAGCGGTCGTGATAAGGTGTCGCCACGTTCGAGTCCGTACACAACAATCCGGACGTTCGGTTTCGTCTGCGATGGCCAGAGCGCAACCTGTGTTCCGCCCGGCAGCCACGCGCCAAATGGCGAGATGTCGCTCATCAGCGAGGAGACCGGAAGCTGTCGCACGTCGCCGCCCAGCGAGGGGATCACGGAGGCAATCGGCGTCGTTCCAGATACGCCCGTCAACAGTATGCGGGAGCCGTCCGGTGACCAGTTCAGGCTCGTGATGTCCGCATTGGCGAATGTGGCCAACTTGATGGCGTTGCCACCCGATAAGTCCTGCACATATACCGACAAACTGTCTTCGCCGTGCGCGGCGTATGCTAGAAATCGACCGTCAGGAGACAAGCTCACATTCTCGGCGTTTCCAACAAAGGTCACCTGACGTTTTGATGTCACCACTGGCGGAACGACCGCGCGCTGGCGAACACGCCAAGCGGTGAATCCAGCGCTGGCTGCAAGGACAAGCGCCACTGCACCAAGCGACCAGCGCGTTCGCTGACGCACGCTGTTCCGCGTCATCGGCCTCGATTGCCCTGAGGACGTCCGTTCGTGCAACGCGTGGGCCAGCGACGCCGCACTCTCCCACCGTTCATCCGGCTCGCGCGCAAGCGCTCGCGTTACCACCGCCGTCAGGGTTGGAGAAACGTCGCGCCGCAACGTCGCTATCGGCGCAGGATCGGTAGTGAGCACTTTCGCCAGCACCGCCTGCGCTGAACTCCCCGTGTGCGGTGGCGCACCGGCCAGCATTTCGTACAACACGGCACCAAGTGCGTACACATCACTTCGCGCGTCCACCACACGTTCACCACTCGCCTGCTCCGGACTCATGTACGCCGGCGTCCCAATCGAGATACCGGTTGCCGTCAGTCGCTCACCGCCCGTGTGCGCCGCCACCGAATACGCAATGCCAAAATCCGCAACCAGCGCCGCGCCGTCGTTGAACAGAATGTTTTCCGGCTTGATGTCGCGGTGGATCACACCGCGACGATGCGCGTAGTCCAGCGCACCGGCCACATCACCCGCAATTCGCACCGCATCGGCGATGGGCAATTGGTTTTCGCGCATGATCCGCTCGCGCAATGTTTCCCCTGTAACATACGGCATCACGTAGTACAGCAACTCTCCGCTCGCGCCGGAATCAAACAGCGGCAAAATGTGTGGGTGCTGCAAACTCGCCGTGACACGGATCTCCGCGAGGAACCGTTCCGCGAACTGCGCCGAGTAGAGTTCGGGGCGCAACACTTTGATTGCGACGGGGCGCGTGTGTTTGATGTCTTGCGCGAGGTACACCGTCGCCATGCCGCCATGACCAAGCTCGCGCTCAACGAGGTACCGGTCGCCCACGGCACTCATGAGCGCGGAGAAGTCGGGTGACGGGGAGATCATCTGCGAACGATGCGTTCAAATGCATGGTCGTGCAATGCGATGTCCGTCGCCGGCCTCTGTATCGACGCATGATTCGTTCTGGTCGGCCCTCACCAGTTGCGCATATCTCAAATATGCGATATACTCTCTCAACCGCTCGACGATGCCTCGCTGTACGGTCCTTCGATATCAAGAGCTCGACGGGCGCGTGCCATTCGACGAGTGGTTGGCGACGCTGGCGTCACCGGGCAAGGCGCACAATGCTCGCGCGGCGCTGGGTATCGCTGCAGCGCTCCAGCGTCTGAGTGTGGAAGGACACGCGCTACGACGGCCAACATCCGCGCCACTGCGCGATGGCGTCTACGAACTCCGTGTTGGCATCGGCAAGATCAACTATCGTGCACTCTACTTCTTCGCCGGACAGGGGATCGCCGTGATGGCGCACGGATGTACAAAAGAGTCAGCCGTTCATCCAGCCGACGTCGCGCGGGCTGTGGCGCGACGTGTCGCGTTCCTGGCAGACCCCGCGGCTCACACCGCACCGGCGCCATTGGGAAACAGTTCGTTCACTCTCACCGATAAGTGAGTATCATGGCATCGCGCATGAAGCAGGGACCCGCACGAAATGATGCGCTGACGGTGATGTCGAATATGTTCGGCAAAACGCCGGGCTGGACCGACGGCGTTGCCGACGCCGCGATGTCCGCCGAGATCGCTGAAGAGGTGTACGCGTTGCGCGAACGACACAACCTGACACAACTCGCGCTGGCGAAACTCATCGGCACGTCGCAGTCCGCCATCGCGCGTCTGGAGGACGCACGTTACGACGGACACTCCGTCGCCGTGCTCCGACGGCTGGCCGCGGCGGTTGGCGAGCAGGTGAGCGTAAAATTCATTGCGTCGACGCGCGACCACCCAGCGCCGCGCCGCCGTAGTGCAGTCGCTCGCGTGAAGCAGGTCGGGGTCCAACGCTGATGCTGGTGCTACCAGATGTGCGGCTACTTGCGTTGCGTGAGCAATGCTTCACTCTTTGCGCTGGGCAAGCTCCAACAGCCACGCGTCGGAGACGGACACGGGTGTCGTGCAGACGAACGCATTGGGAAATTTCCCTCCGGCCGGCTCGCACCAGTCGCCGCGAGTCGGTGCACGTGCGATGACACGCATGGTGCCGTCGAGTGAGACGCGCATAATATCGCGGCTGCTCCCTGAGCGCGCGATGAGCGACATGCCGTCGTCCGACCAACCGATAGGATACAGATACGTGTTGGAGAGCTGTCGCGGAGCGGCGCCGCGTTCCCCCACCCAGAGGCCCGATCGCGCGGGGTCCGTGGCCATGTTGTAGTACGCGACGCGTGATCCGTCTCGATTGCCAATCCCATTATTAATCCCGCCGCTCGAATCTGAGAGGGTCACGCGTACTTTCCGGCTCACCGGATCCAACAGCTTCATTTCGTGCGTGGATGAATCTGTAAAGGTGATGTCATGCGCTGGTGTCCACGCAATGCCACCCCCATCGTTCTCGGTGCCCGGGACGAATGCCACAGTGCCGGTACCATTCGCCGAGACGATGCCGATCGTAGGGACGCCACCGACCCCCTGTACAAATGCTAACGTGGTGCCGTCGGGCGACCACGCGAGGCATGAGTTCGTGGTTCCGACAAAAACGTCTCCAAACGTAAGTTGTCGCGCGGTGCTGGTCGCGAGGTCCAGAACCCACACGTTGTCAGCGCGCGCAGTGCGCTGCACGAACGCGAGTCGTGTCCCGTCGGGGGACAATGTTCCGTTCCGCTTTATCGTGGTGGTAGCCGTGAGCGGGCGGATTGCCCCGACGCGGCCCACGAGTTGTACGTTCGCGTGCTGAACCAGGCGCGTGTACACGGCACGGCGGTCGTCCGCCGACAGCGAGAGCGCCGAGACAGTGAACTGGATCTCATGGCCCCACGCTTCGAGCCCTGCGGCCACAACCTGCGGCGCTCCTGCAATCGAGAGTCCGTGCAAAGGGAACCGTACCAGATCGCTCAGCCCACGCATCGCAAACACGGCATCACGTCTAGTGGACCAGCGCGGTGCTCCGAGCGACATGTTCGACGCGAGCCGCAGCGGAGCTCCTTTCGGCGGAATGACCCAGATTTCGTGCTTCGAATCAACTTGCTGCGCGACCACAAGCCCGTTTGTGGACCAATGTCCCTGGCCGGTGTCATCGAATCCGGTGAGCGGCATCGACGACGTATCCCCCGTTTGTGTGCCGAAGACGGCCAACCGATGGTCAGCATGCGGCCAGAACGCCACGCGCTCGCCGTCCGGCAACCACGCGCCGAAAGGGACGATGCCCGTGATCAGCGACTCCACCGACAGTCGCCGCAGTTCGCCGCCCAGCGGGGGAATGAGGTACGCGAGCGGCGTCGTCCCCGAAACGCCGGTGAGCAGAATCTTCGTGCCGTTTGGAGACCATTCGAGTGACAGGACGTCCGCGTTGGCCATGGCCGCCAGTCGGATCGCATTTCCGCCCCCATCGAGATCCTGCGAAAACACAAAGAGACTGTCTTCACCGTGCGCGGCGTACACCAGGAAACGGCCGTCGGGGGATAGCGCGACATTCTCGACGCTGCCGTTAAACGTCACTTGTCGTTTGCTGGTCACCGTCGGTGGCGCGTCCGCGCGTGCGCGAAAACGCCACGTGGTAAATCCAACGCTCGCTGCGGCCACCAACGCCATGCCGCCGAGTATCACGCGCGTGCGGCGCTGCGTGTGCGGCCGTGTGACCTGCTTCGACTGCCCCGATGTCGTTCGCTCCTGCAGCGCATGCGCTAGGGCAGCAGCGCTGTCCCATCGTTCATCGGGCTCGCGCGAGAGCGCTCGCGTCACGACCGCCGTCAGGGTTGGTGAAACTTCACGTCGCAACGTTGCAATCGGTGCAGGATCAGTCGTCAGCACCTTGGCCATGATGGCCTGCGCCGAGCTTCCCGTGTGCGGCGGCGTACCGGCCAGCATTTCGTACAGCACCGCCCCCAACGCGTAGACGTCACTGCGTGCATCCACGGTGCGTTCACCACTCGCCTGCTCTGGGCTCATGTACGTCGGCGTGCCAATCGAGATGCCTGTCGCCGTGAGTCGTTCGGCGCCCGTGTTCGCCGCCACCGAGTACGCGATGCCAAAATCCGCGACCATGGCGGCACCGTCATTGAACAGAATATTTTCCGGCTTGATGTCCCGGTGAATCACGCCGCGGCGATGCGCGTAGTCCAGCGCACCCGCTACATCACCGGCGATGCGCACGGCATCGGCAATCGGCAACTGGTGCTCGCGCGTGATACGCTCGCGCAACGTCTCGCCGGTGACGTACGGCATGACGTAGTAGAGCAGCTCGCCGCTCGCGCCTGAATCAAACAGCGGCAAAATGTGTGGGTGCTGCAAACTCGCCGTGACACGGATCTCCGCCAGAAACCGCTCGGCGAACTGCGCCGAGTAGAGTTCGGGGCGCAGTACTTTGATGGCGACGGGTCGTGCGTGTTTGATGTCCTGCGCGAGGTACACCGTCGCCATGCCGCCATGACCCAGCTCGCGCTCAACGAGGTACCGGTCGCCAAGGGCCGCCGTCAGCTGCGCAAAGTCACGGTTCGGGGCAATCATGCCACTACGATGTGGCGCGGCGCGCGATTGTCAATCAATAGTGTCCTGTCGTGGCGGATCTGATGAGTCAGTGCCAGCGAAGTGTGGGTCTCACCGTGTCCCTCACGGCA
>JAYSVL010000305.1:0-5268 GCA_043718595.1 Gemmatimonadaceae bacterium | reverse complement strand
ACGTCACCCCCTCACGCGACACCTGCGAACGCTGCGTGATCGACAGGTCACGCTTTTCGCCGAGCGTGGTTCCAATCGACGCGTGACACCGCATGCAGAAATAGCCGATGGTGCCTTGAGACAACTCGGTGATGCGTTGCTCGAATTTGTGAAAGACCGGCGAGACCGATGCGTAGGCGTGGCTGCTGCTGCTCCACTCGTTATAGATGGCCTGATGACATGTTGCGCACTGTGACGCCGATGGATACGCGCCTTGCGCAAAGACAGCGGCGTGCGGATCCAGCGCCGCAGGAGGCGACGCGCGTTGCGCGCGACCAAGCGTGACGGCCGGGCCCACGCACAGAAGCGCGCTGACGGCGAGCGTGCATCGAAACAACCGCAACAGCTGACATTTCTGCATTGCCACCCGCTCCGTGAACGCGAGGAACTTTCGGAGATATCGCGCCGACCACACATGCGACGGGTAACAACGTCGCTACCGCGCACCGCCTCCCGCACCACCAAATCGCAACCCAGCACCCAACTCGAATCCGGTGATCGCACTCGTTGCGCCTGCACGAACTTTGAGCTGTCCACGACGTACGCGAAGCGTCGGCAGCAATGTGGCGCCACCAAGCGTGGGAATCTCTGCGGTCACGCCGATGTCGCCAATATACCCTTGTCCCAAACCGTCGCTGCTCGATACCAGACGTACGTCCATCAGCGGGATGAGCACCACGCCGCGCAATAGTTGTCGCACGCCGCCACCGAACAGCAGCATTGTCTGCGCTGGTGTCTCCGACGATCCATCAGCGAACGTGCCGTGCTCGCGACGCATTGCCCCAACATACGCCTGCACCCGTCCAGCGCTACCCGCAGGCAGTGAGTAGGTGAGCATGCCCTGCACGCGATTACCTGTGCGGTACAAATTCCGGCTGTTTCGCTGATCGTCTCCGAACGTATACACCGTTAGTTGCGCGGCGAGTCGACCGGTGCCTACCTCGCCGTCCGCAGCAACGCGCCCGTAGACCTGACTGCCTGGACGGTACAAAAACAGACCACCGCGCAGCAATTCAAACTCGCGCGCCTTCTGATAACCAAGCCGTGCGCCAACGTTCAACGCGCCGACGGTGCCTGTCGCCTGCGTGCTCACATCAAGCGCGCCGCCGCTCCCCCAGTGCGTCAGCCGAAACGGCAACAGATCGGCAGCGACAATGCCCGCCACCTGCGCCTCCTCCGGGCTGAAGGTCGACTTGCCAAACGGCAGCATCAGCGACGCCGCGACGATCAACCGGTCCTGCACAATCGGCAGCGACAATTCCAGCGCCGTGTCGGTCAATCCTGAGACTGTGCTCTGCGTTCCATCATTTCGCTCGACCGTTGCCGAAGCGAAGGTGCTGCTCACGCCGAGTCGCGCCCAGCGGGCAGGTTGTACAGCGACGGCGAACGGAACGGTGAGCAATGACACACGCTTGAAACCGGCAGCGACAGGATCGTTAAAGCTGTACGATTCGAAGTAACTCCCGGCGACGGCGTGCGACTGCGCGGCAAGGCCCCGCGACAACGCCGCGATCATCAGCGCAATCATCGTCGCTGTGTGAAGCACACGGCGGAACGAAGGCGGCGTGCTCGTGGAGGTCACGGGCGTTTGATAACGAGGTCGAGCACGGTACCGCGCGACGTGCCTTCGGTGCGCAGGATCTCCGCCGCAGCGTCGCGCCCGATCGGATCAGGGAGAAAGAACGGTTGCGCACCTGCGCTGGTGGCCCGCGCGACAGCGAGCAGCAAGCGCGTGTTCATCGACGCGACACGCCGCAAATTCGTCGTTCGAGTACGCGCACGCGCGGCCTCAACGAAATTCGGATCGAGCGCCGCACTCTCGGCGAAATGGCGTGCGGCCGCGTCGAAATCACCAGCGTCTTCGGCCTGAAGCCCGCGACCGTACGCCAGTATCGCACTCACGTTTTCCGTGGCACGATGTGTCACCCGCACGCGTTCCGCATCCGTGAGGGGCACGCCGAGCGCCGCATAAATCTTGAGCGCGGTGCGCTTCTCCATCGCGACGAGTGCGGACAACGCATCCCGATCCGAGAGCGCAACAAGGTTCGGCCGTGCCGACGTGATGCGCGCTTCGCCGGGCCATTGGTTCGCGCCAACTCGCACAATCGACGTTTCAAGTTGCAGCGCGATCGCGCCGCCATCCATGCTACCCTGCACCACACGTTCCGCGCCCAGCATGCGCCCCGTGCGCGCGGCGGTCGCTGGATTGACTGCGGCAGTTTGCGCCAGCTTCATCTCGTCGAGCAGCAACTGCACGTCGGCGCGTTCGAGCACCTTGACGCGCGTCGTTTGCGACAAATCGGTGACCAGCATTTCGGCGATCGCGCGGCCGAGTGGCGTGTACTGGGTGTCTACGCCGACAAACTGGTACGGAAAAATGGCGATCGTGAACGGCGTCGGAGGCGTGTTGACCAGCTCCGCCTCGCGCGCGAGCGTCGCCCGCATGGTGGCTTGAAGTTCGCGTCGCTGCAGCAGCGGCAAACGCCGGGTCACTTCATTGCGCAGCTGCCTGGTCGACCGTTTGTTGTCGATGTACGCGCGGTACAAACGCCGCGCATCGGCGAACCGGCCAGCATTCTCATAGGCCACGCCGAGTCGCAGGGCCGCGTCCGGATCACTCGGCTTTTGGGCGACCACCTGTTCGAGCCGCGGCAGGTCCCCGGGCGCCGAGGCAGACACAAGGGTGGCTGGCGGCGCGCAACCAAGGCTGCACGTCGCCGCAAATCCCGTCACCAGCAGGCGAAAAGTTGTCAGCATTCCCGTGCTCACCGGAATCCGTCGAAGCGAAATTTCCGAACCTGCCATACGTTATGGAGTAGTACGTTCGGGGGCAAGCACGCTCACCTGTGTTGGAGACTAATGCCATGCGAAAGCTCACCCGCCTGATCCCACTGTCGCTTGCGATCGCGAGTGCCATCATGCCGTGCCGTGCGCAGACGACTACGCCGCCCACCGCACCCGCGCAGGATCTCCGTCCCGGCATCGCTGTGTTTCCGCTCGCCAACGGCGGGTCGTATGGCGGAAAGAAGGAAGATCTCAAGCTGCTGTCCATCGGGCTCCAGCAATCGCTGATGAACGAACTCGCGGTCAACACCAACCTCCGCGTTATCGACCGCAGCACGTTGCGCGAACTGCTCCGCGAGCAGGACCTCGGCGCATCTGGCCGCGTCGATCCGCAAACGGCCGCCAAAATCGGCCAACTTGTGGGTGCCAAGTACATCATCACCGGTGGTTTTATCGACCTCAACGGCGACATGCAGATCAACGGTCGCATCGTTGACGTGTCCACAAGCGAAGTGGTGCGGTCGGCGCAGGTGCAGGGCAAGAAAAAGAAACTCTTCAACTTGCTCACCGATCTCGCGGGCAAGGTGACCGCGGGCGTCAAACTGCCGCCGTTACCCGAGGCCGTGCGCGAAGCCCGCCTGAATCGCAACGTGCCAAGCGCGGCGATGGGTCGCTATGCGAGCATCCTGTCGTATCGCGACGAAGGCGGCGATCCGGCGAAAACGGTGCAGCTCTATCGCGCCTTGGTGAAAGACTTTCCGGCTGTTGAAGAGTTCAAAGCCGAACTCAAACAGCTCACGAAGTAACTACGAGCGTTGGCCGGAACGGTGGTGCGCTCACTACGGGGTAGTCACGACCGGAACCGGCGTGTTCGATGACACGGTCGACCGATTGCCGAGTTGACCTGACGAGTTAAGGCCCCAGCAAAAGACACGACGCGCTGTCGTGATGCCGCAGGTGTGTGACCCGGCTGGCACAACGGCAGCAAACGTCAGCCCGCCGTCCACTGGTGTTGGTGTGCCGGTGCAGGTGAACGAGATTGCGCCACCGACACAGGTCACCGGACCGGTGCTCGTTCCCAATTGTCCATTCAGATTCGCGCCCCAACAGAACGCTTGCCCCGCCGAGGTAACGCCGCAGAAGAGCGGAGTTGTGCTGCTCCCGCTACCGGCGCGAAGCGCGGTGAACGCTCTGTTGCCAACCACGAGCGCTGGTGTGGCGGTTGGTCCTCGGCTCGCTGTCGCACCGTTTCCCAGAATGCCCAATGTGTCTTTGCCCCAGCAGAACGTGCCCTGAGTCGCGATGCCGCACGTCGCTCCAACACCAGGCGCAATCGCCGTAAACACGAGACCGCCGCTGACGAGGGTTGGGCTGCGGACGATCGTCTCTGGGACTGAGGTGCCGGATTCGCGCGACACGTTCGAGCCCCAGCAAAACGCCCGGCCGTCCGTCGCGACGCCGCAGGTGTGTAGCTGCCCGACCTCGATAGAGCGGAACCTGGTTGCCGTCGCCACAGCCGTCGGCACGCTCACGTTCCCTGGCGCGGCCAAGCCTAGCTGTAAGGACGAATTACTCCCCACGCAGAACGCCTGGCCGCCGAGATCGACACCACAGGCGAACACGCCGTTCACGACGTTTCCTTGCGACGATGAGAAATTGCCGCCGCTGACTGCGATCGACGCAAACGCAACAGCGCCTGGAAGTGGCATAGGAGTACCGGTTTGGGTTGCGGTCCCAAACATGTAGCCCCAACAGAAGGCCGCACCCTGCAGCGTGATGGCGCATGTTGTCGGCCCACCAGCGCTGATCTGCGCAAAAGTGCGATTCCCCACCACCCGTACTGGAACACTGTCAACGCCACCGATCGCACCACGACCCGTCTGCCCAAACTGATTGGACCCCCAGCAGAACGCGGCCCCGATCTCGTCCAGCGCACAGCTGTGCGCCGAGCCAGTGGTAAGTGATCGTGCTGCGGTTGGCGTGGGGTCGAGTTGCAACACCAGCGCCGTCGTTTCTCCACTCGTGAGACGGGTAGTGGTGTCGCCGCGGAACAAGAGCACCGAGTCTCGACGAAAGTCGACGGTCACCCGGTATAGCGAATCGTTCCGTTGATTGACAATGCGCAATTGCAGACGTGTTTCGGGAGCAGGCCCGATCGCGAGCGTTGTATCGACCGCAACGCCGCTGCCCGTGACCCGAATGCGCACTTGGTCGACAGCCGCCGTGTTTGCGCGTGTCGTCGACAACGAGAACGACACGGCAAGACCGGCGCTCATCGCTGCCGACGTCGACGGCTCGGCGAAGAATCCGTCCGAGCAACCAACAACTCCCGTGAGGAGAGCGAGTGCACTCAGGAAAGTTTTCACGTGTCGAACCGAAACGATGTTACGGCGGAGCGCTGTCACGCACCGTGCGTGCGAGGAGCGTCGCGGCCGCTGCGGCCGA
>JAYSVL010000304.1:0-5280 GCA_043718595.1 Gemmatimonadaceae bacterium | reverse complement strand
CGAGCGTGTGGCGGAGTTGCGCACGCGCGTGATGACAGGCGCCTACAACACACTCGACATCGTCGACCAGGTCGCCCGCCGCATGCTCACGCGCGGGGATCTGTAGTGCCGCGTCGCATCGATTGACCGGCTCATTCAGGAGATCGTTGGCATGAAGTTCCTTGTAGTAGATGATTCGGCCACGATGCGGCGTATCGTGATCAACTCGCTGCAGCGTATAGGCTACACGGATACGATCGAAGCGGGCGACGGACAGGATGCGCTCGCCAAGTTCGATTCGTCCGTGCAGTTCGTGATTACCGACTGGAACATGCCAAACATGAACGGCACGGATCTCGCGCGCGCATTGCGGGCACGCGAGGACGGACGGAGTGTGCCGATTCTTATGGTGACCGCGCGATCGGTGAGAGAAGACATTCTCACCGCACTGGAAGCCGGCGTCAACAACTATGTCGTCAAGCCGTTTACGCCGCAGGTGCTCAAAGAGAAGATCGACGGGCTGCTGCCGGTTGCGGCCGCGTGAGGACGCATGCGATGACCAGCGATCGCGCGCACGAAGCGCTCTACGAGTCTGAGGCGGCGCTGCGCCTGGTAGATCAGGAACTGTCGCGACTGGGTGGCGAGTCGATCGTGCGTACCTCGACACTGGCCGATCTGCCGGCGATCCTGCTGCGCGCCAATGCGCAACTGGTTGACGTATTGACGCGACTGCGCGCGGCGCGAACTGCGCTGCAAAGCTCCGCCACAGAACGCTTTCAGGCGACGCACGAAAAGATTCGTCAGGTCACCTCGGCCACGGAAGACGCCGCGACGAACATCATGGATGCCTGTGACCGCGCGTCGCAGATCGTTGATGCCTTGGACCAGATCGACGAACAGCCGGTGCCCGATCGACCGGCGGCGCTCGCACTGCGCGGCACCTTGCGTGACGAAATCTTTCACATGATGAGCGCGCTGCAGTTCCAGGACATCACGACGCAACAGTTGACGCACGCGTCTGCCGTGCTCACGGATATGGAAGCGCGACTCGCCGACGTGGTCAAGCTGTTCGACGCGGGATTGGACGAGTCGAACGATGGCGTTTCAACATGCGCGTTGGACGAGCTCACCTACGACCCGAACGCCACAACGACAAACGCGGTCGGCCGACAAGCGCTCGCCGACGAGATCTTTACCGGTATCCGATTACCCGCAGCGTAGCCCCCCGGCACGCGGCGGTGTGAACGGCTCGAGTCCGCGTCGGACACGGGCCGTTCGCGTCTCTCCTACTTCGCTCCCTCCAGTGCCTCCGCTCACACGCGACACGTTGCCGGACGATCGTGAACTGCTGCCGGATTTTCTTGCCGAAGGCAGCGAGTATCTGTGTGCGGCCGAAGTGGCGTTGCTGCGTCTGGAAGAGGACCCCACGGACGAAGAGGCGCTCAACACGGTCTTTCGTGCCTTCCACACAGTCAAAGGCACGGCCGCATTTCTTGGCCTGACGCACATCGTCACCTTTGCCCATGCAGCGGAATCGCTGCTCAGTCGTGTGCGCGAGCACCAGCATCCGTACACACGTGACTGCGCCACGCTCTCGCTGCGCGCGGTGGACATGCTGACCGCCCTGCTGGTGTCGGTGAGCGATGCGCTTGATGGCGACGGAACGTGGTTGCTGCCCGCCGGCTATCATGACGCATTGCGCGCGCTGACGGAGTGCAATCCAGATGCCATCGCACTCGCGCCACTGGACGTCAGCACCAACGATGTCGTCACCGACAATGGCGTCACCGATGCCGCTCGTGCCGAACTCACCGTCGAGTCAACCATCCGCATCCGCACAGACCGGTTGGACCGCCTGATCGAGATGGTCGGCGAACTCGTCATCGCGCAGTCGATGATTGCGGGCGACGCAACCCTCCAGCACGGCGACACGTCGGCGCTCGCGCAGAAGGTCACACACACCGCCAAGATCGTCCGCGAGTTGCAGGACCTCAGCATGTCGATGCGCATGGTTCCGTTGCGCACCACGTTCCAGAAACTCGCCCGCGTCGTGCGAGACACGGCAATGAAAACGGGAAAGAACGTGCAGCTGATCACACAGGGTGATGAGGTGGAGATTGACCGCGCGCTCGCGGACATGCTCACGGACCCGCTGATACACATGGTGCGAAATGCCGTCGATCATGGGATTGAGCGTCCCAGCGAAAGAGACGCGACGCGGAAAGCACGGATCGGTACTGTACGACTGTCGGCCTGCAGCGCGTCAGGGCAAGTGGTGGTCCAGCTGACCGACGACGGGCGTGGACTCAATCGCGAGCAGTTGATCACCAAAGCGACACAGCGTGGACTGATCGCGCCGAATCATATGATGACCGACAGTGATGTGTACGGACTGATCTTCGCGCCGGGGTTCTCCACCACCGAGTCGATCACCGACATCTCTGGTCGCGGCGTCGGCATGGACATCGTGCGACGCAACCTCGAAACGATGCGCGGCAGTATCGAGATCACTACCACGCCTGGTGCGAGTACGACGTTCACCATGCGGCTTCCACTCACGCTCGCGGTCACGGATGGCATGCTGGTCCGCGTAGGCGGGGAGCGCTTCATTGTGCCGCTCACCCACATCCATATGAGTGTTCGACCCGATGCCGAGATGCTGTCGACCGTCATCGGGCAGGGTGAGGCGGTGTTGTTGCGTGGCGAACTGCTGCCCATCATCCGGCTGCATCGCGTCTTCGACGTGCCGGACGCCGAGCAGAATCCAACGCACGGCCTGCTGATGATTGTCGGTGATGGTGATCGTCGCTCGGCACTCCTGGTCGACGAACTCCTTGGCCAGCAACAAGTGGTTGCCAAACCGCTCAGTCCAGCACTCGGCAACGTGCCAGGGGTGAGCGGCGGTGCGATTCTGGGCGATGGTCGCGTCGGGCTCATCCTCGACGTCAATGAGACTGTGAACCTTTCCCATCTTCACCAGCGCAGGTTGCATCATGCCTACCTCGGTTGACGCCGCGGGCGCGACATCTCGCGCCGGCAAATACCTCACGTTCTACCTCGGCAGCGAGGAGTACGGCCTCGCGATCCTCACCGTCAGCGAGATCATCGGCATGCAACCGGTCACGCGTGTGCCGCGTTTGCCCCCCTTTGTGCGCGGCGTGATCAATTTGCGCGGCAAGGTTCTGCCGGTCACCGATTTACGTCGCAAGTTGGGCATGACGCACGAGGCCGAGCATGACGGTTGTATTGTGGTGGTGCACGCGCACGGGTTGCTCATGGGGCTCGTCGTCGATCGTGTAAGCGAAGTTGTTACACTGGCAGATGCGGACATCACGGACGCACCGGCGTTTGGCAGTGGCATCCGCACAGAACTGTTATGTGGTATCGCCACTGGCGGCGGTCACGTGCGACTCTTGCTTGACATAGACGCCGTGCTCGCGGCCACCGATGTGAGCGTGGCGACGAGCGCGTGCTCCGGCGGCAATTGTCTGTGATGTGCGGATGACGATCGCCGCCGTGCGCGACCTGGAGCGCGCTACCTATACGCTCACGCCGTCGCAGTTTCGACGGATCGCTGATCTGCTCTACGCACACGCGGGTCTCCGTATGCGCGCAGGTACGGAAGGGTTGATGCGCGCACGCCTTGCAAGGCGTTTGCGGGCCATCGGTGTGGCAGACTTTGACGCATACCTCGCCGTCGTGGAAGGCGATCCAGCACGTCGCGAGTTTGTCGAGATGATCGATGCGCTAACCACCAACAAAACCAGTTTCCTGCGCGAGGTGCAGCACTTCGAATACCTGCGCGATCATGTACTGCCGTCACTTCACGGCCCAGTGCGCATCTGGAGTGCCGGCTGCGCCAGTGGCGAAGAGCCTTACACTGTGGCCATGCTATTAAATGATGCCTACGGCGATATCGCACGTCGCGACGTTCGTGTGCTCGCCACCGACCTTAGTCATCGCGTGCTCGCGACGGCGAAAGCCGGCGTCTATCCGGCAACCGCCATGTCAGGCGTGTCAGCGGCATGGCGTACGCGCTATTGGATGCGTCGCAGCAACGCCGCTGGCGACGCCGAGTACGTCGCTGGCCCGCCGCTCACACGTGTCGTCACGATTGCCAAGTTGAACCTGATGGACACCTGGCCAATGCAGGGGCCCTTCGACGCCATCTTCTGTCGCAATGTGATGATCTACTTCGACAAACCAACACAGCAGGCGCTCATCGAACGCTTCTGGTCGCTCCTCAGTCCGGGCGGACATTTGTTTGTTGGCCACAGCGAGAGTCTCACTGGCCACGCCCACCAGTTTCGCTTTGTGCAACCTGCCGTCTACGTGAAGTAGCATGGGCGCGTCCTCGTCACCCGCGATGATTGAGCGTATCGTCGGTGTGGCCGATTTACAGGTGTCAGCCAATCCCGCCGAGCGATTGCTTACGTATGCGCTCGGGAGCTGTCTCGGCATTGTCGTGTACGATCCGGTGGCTGTCGTCGCGGGCATGTTGCACGTCATGCTACCCTCGGGCGACATCGACTCACAGAAGCGGCAAGAACGCCCCTTCATGTTTGTTGACAGCGGCGTACCGATGCTCTTTCGCGCCTGCTACCGGCTTGGCGCGAAGAAGGAGCGCATGATTCTCACGGTCGCCGGTGGCGCGCACGCGGGGCCCTCGGAGGACACGAATCGATTGCAGATTGGCAAGCGTAACCTGATCGCGCTACGAGCGCTGTTGTTGAAGAACGGCGTCCAGATTCAGGATGAAAACACGGGTGGCGTGCAAACCTCACGCACGATGTGGGTCGACGTCAAGACGGGTAACGTCACGCTCAAGATCAACGGCGTTGAACGTCAACGCTAGTTCTCGTCTTGGCATGGTGCGCGTACTGGTCGTCGACGATTCTGCGCTGGCGCGTCGCGTGCTGTCAGACGCCCTTGCAACGCAGGCGGACATTGAGGTCGTTGGTACGGCCAGCGATGCGTTTGTCGCGCGTGAGCGCATGCTCGAACTGCGCCCAGACGTGATCACGCTCGATCTTGATATGCCGCGCATGGACGGGCTCACGTTTCTCGCCAAGGTGATGCAGCATTTCCCCACGCCGGTGGTTGTCGTCAGCGCACACGCGCACGCCACGAGCATCGCCGCATCGCGCGCCTTACAGCTCGGCGCCGTTTGTGTGCTAGCCAAGCCGTCGTCACCGATGGCGTTGGGTGAACTGGCCGAGGAACTCGCGCAAGCGGTGCGATGTGCGAGTCGAGCGCCTGTGGTGCGGCCCGCGCGAGTCGAGGGTGTGTCGGCGGCGGTCG
>JAYSVL010000303.1:0-5287 GCA_043718595.1 Gemmatimonadaceae bacterium | reverse complement strand
TGCAGGTTGCCCGCTGCGCTCACGCCAGCGATCGCCGCGTCGCCAAGTTTGGCCACGAAGAACAAGTCGACAAAGTAGTACAGCGTTTGAAACACCATGCCCGCGGCCATCGGCGCAGCCATGCGCAAGATGTGTTTGCTGATGGAGCCCTGCGTCAGGTCATGCATGCGCGGATTCTCCTGCGCGGAATGCGGTTGCCGCGAGTCGTTGGGCGTGCGTGCGAAGGTCGGTCGGCCACTGTTGCGCGTACTCACTAAATCGTGCCGCGTCGCCCGCGTACAGCGCGCGAATCGCCTCTTCAAATCCCGGCTGATTGCCGAGCATGGCGACGATGAATCGATAGGCAGCGTGCTGCGCGCGGCGGAGTCGCGTGGCACCGTTGTCGCTCCGGCGCGCACCCTCCACCAGCTTACGCAACGTTACCGACGCACCGCCCCCTTGTTCAGCGAGCCACTCCCAGTGCCTCGGCAACAGTGTCACCTCGCGCGCGACGACACCGAGTTTTGGTCGACCGCGCCCCGGTTTTGTCGCTTCGTCCGTGCTGACGGGCGACATGGCAATCGGCACGTCAAACGGAATGCGTTCGAGCACGTCATTGAGCGACCCGCGCAGGTCGAGTTCGACCGTCGCACTGGTGTCGGCGTTGTAGACAAGGAGCTGGGCCAAGCGATCGGCGTCGACGGCTGCCTTGGCTTTCGTGGCGACCTCGCGCAGGGGTCCGGTCGCAATGCACGACTCACCAACAAAAGCGATGAACGTGGGTAGTCCTGCGTCGGGCTGATGAGATGCGTGGTCTGACATGCGGAGGCCGGAGTCGGGGGATGACGAGTTGTCAATTTACACCCGGATGTATTCATGTGTCAATATTAGCCGGGTGAAAATCCGCAAATTGAAGCGAACTCCCGACCATTTGGCGACTCGCCCCATCCAAGGTGGTGAGCCGTTTAGTTCAGCGCGCTCGTCGCCCCTTCTATAGTAGGCGCTCAAGAGGCGCCACACCGCGCTTTCGCACCGAAGTGCGCGTCATGTATGACGACAAATACCTCTACGTGTTCGGACGCATGTGCGACCCGGCGCCGGACAGCATTGTCGCGCTGCTCTCCCGTCGCGACGTACGCACCGAGAGTGAACAACTCAAACTCATCATCGACTCGTATCACGATCGGCGCACCGCCTATCAGTTTGTCACCAATCCGGTTGGCGTGAAACGCGATTTCTATGCCTACAACGACAACGTGGAAGACGGCACATGGGACGCCGTGTGGGGACCACGTATGTGATTGGCCGCGTGAGCCAAGATTTTCGCAAAGGACACGGCTATCGGCGGAATTTGGTGGCAACTACTCGCACAACATCACGGACGCGCAGTGAATATCGTCCGGCATCAACGCCGTTCTTTGTGTGGCAGCAAGGGCGTTCCGGTAGCGATCCGTCGGCGACCGATTTCCGTTCTCATCGCGATTTCCCCGGTGTGTTTGACACACATCCCATGAACACGTTGCTCATCAAAGCGAGCTTCTGGTTCAATCCGTAGGCACAACGCGTGCGACCGCGCCTGGCGGTTTGTTAATCTTGAAGATGAAGTTTTGTTCGACGAGTTGCGGCACGGGCTTGCCTTGCAGCTTCGCGGGCCGGAAGCGCATGTGCAACATCGACTGACGCACGGCTCTGGCGAACGCCGAGTCGGTCGCGGCAATCACCGTGAACGATGGCATACTCGGACGGCCGTTGGTGTCGACCACAAACTGCACGAGCGCCGCACCTTCGATGTTCTTCGCCAGCAGAAGTGGCGGATAGGCGGGCCCTTCGCTTGTTGGGTCGCGTTCGGCGACGGAGTCCACTTCCACCTCGGACAACACGCGTGGTTCATCCGGCGGCGTCGCGATCGTGGCAACGCTCGGGATGTCGCCTCCGGGAATGAGTTCGGGTTCCGGTGGGGGTGGTGGTGGGCTGTCCGCTGGGCGGTGCGCCACTGGTGCAACTTGCGCACCGCCAATGCCGAGAAAGGTGATGTGCTCCTGCGTTGGTTTCGTTACCGGGCGCGTGAACGGCGCAAGAAAGGATGGCATCACCGTTTCGTCCGACCGCCCTGGCCGTTCCAACACGGTCGTCGCCACCACCAGCAACGCGAGCACTGCGGCTTGTCCGCTCACGCTGACGAGGCCCATCACGACATGCCTACTCGTTGTGCGTCGCGTGGACTCGATCAGCGTGAGTCGTGGTGCGCGCCGAGTGGGTGACGCGGGTGTCATCGTCGTTGCTACTTCGTTCCGCTCACGGTGGCCCACGGCGGACAGCCCGGGGGTGGTGCCTGCTGTCCTCGTGGCGTGGCGGTGTCGCGCGGCAAGGTGTCCGTCACGGCCATCAGTTCGACGTCGAAAATAAGTTCGGCTTTTGCTGGAATGACGGGTGGGCGGCCTGCGTCGCCGTAGGCTAGCTGATAGGGGATGAACAAGCGACGCTGTCCACCAACCTGCATGCCATCGAATCCAACATCCCAGCCGGCGATGACACGGCGTGCGCCCAGCGGAAATGCGATTGGGGATTTTTGCTTGCCGTCAGGCATGGTGTCTCGTGACGAGTCAAACTTGGTGCCGTTCGTCAGCCATCCGCTGTAGTGGGCGAATATGCACTTGCGCGGTGCAACAATTGCGCCGGTTCCGGACCTCACGTCCAACACGCGAAGAGCGAATGCAATTTGCGGAGTGCCGCGCACTGCCGGAATTGACGTCGGCAGTTTTGTGCGGTGCGTTACACACGCACCCGCCGAGAGCGCGAAGACGGTGAGGATCAGTGGTCGCATCGCACGAAGGTACATCGTCGTGGTGGGGAGCGTGAGTCAGTGAATCTGGATCCGCTCAACAGTTGACGAACGGCGGTAGATGGTCAACTGTATAGGCACTCGACGCAGGCGTGTGAATAGCCCGCGAGTCTCGTCGACACTGGTCGTCCCGACACCTCTCCAACAATTTCAGACCATGCGCTCATCGTACTTGCTCGCGCCCGTGCTGTTGGTTTCTCTCGCGAATGCACTGTCGGCGCAGGATGCGCCGAAGAAGCCGTATGAGTTCGTCGCTGACTTTTCCCTCGCCGCGAGTCAGGGCAATCAGGAAGTGACGACGATCGCGCTCGGCGAGCGCTACGGGTACAAGTTCCCCACTTGGAAGTTGTCGCAGACCCTGTCAGTGTTGAAGGGAACCGCGAATGGCGTCAAGAACGCCGAACTGTATCAAGGCGCACTCCGCGGCGACTACAACCTGACGCAGCGCCTGACCGCATATGCGCTGATAAGCGGCTTGCGCAATACGCCGGCCGGCCTCAACAGCCAAACGCAGGAAGGCGCCGGACTCGCCTATCAGGTGTTGGATACGGAAACGGACAAGCTGCAGATCTCGGCCGGCGTGGGCGCGTTGCAGCGTGGGTTTGTGGGTGTGAGTGCTCGCGAGAACGATCTGGTGGGCAGTCTGGACGGCCTGTTCCGTCATGCCTTCTCGAAGGTGACGTTTTTCGAGCAAGCGGCAACGTTCACGCCAAACTTTACCACGTCGACGGCGTGGCTCTTCACGTCGAAGTCGTCATTGATCGCACCGCTGTCAGCACGAATCGGTATGAAGGTGGCTTACTTGGTCAACGTCAACAACGCACCGCCCCTGTTGCCCAAGGTTGGCACTACGCCGCAGACGCAGCGCTACAAGAAGTTTGACGGACTGCTCACGACTGGCTTGCAGTTCACGTACTAAACGTCGCGTCGCGTGCGGCGCGTCGAATCCCGGCGCCGCGCCGCACCGTACGCGATGCTTCGGATAACACCCAGCGATCACGATTGAGTGACGCTCTGCCGTTCCGTCCAGAGCGACGCGCCATGGTGATTCGACTGCTGGCGAGGTAAGAATATGTCGGACTAGCGTTCGCGGTCCGCGTAGCGCGAACCACGCAAGACTGATCGGCCGATCGTGTCAATGAGCGGCAGGTTGTACTCCTGCTTCTTGACGAGGCCGAGTCGCGTCATCTCCGCGTAGAACTCCGACAAACGACGAAGTTCGTCAGGCGCCGCAGTGCGAGGCGGAGCGTCAAGCACCTTTTGCACCTTCTCAACGAGGGTCATCGCCGCCTCTTAAAAGTGGTTCTTGCTGTGCATAAAGAACCTGAAGTCGCGTCGGTTGATGTACTCGATCAGCAAATCGTTATAGCGACGAATGAGTACTCGTAAGTTAGTGTCGGCGGAGTAGTCGTCAATCTTGAGCCGAAGGGTACGCTGCAGGGTCGCAGCGCCGATCATGCGTCCGTGCGAGTGCCATAGTTTGTTGTCACCCAACAATTTGGCGATTTCCTCGGCACGTAACTGCTTCTCATCGGCGGTCACTGGCTGACCGAGTAGTTCTGGAGTCGATCCGTGTGTCTGCCAGTCCCGAAACTTGTACTCGACTAACCATTTCTTGAGCAGGGTTACCGTCAGGTCACGCGCCTGCTCGTATCTGCTCAGGAGAGCAAGATCAATTCCCTGGAGTATCAGGAACTCGGCGTTCGTAAGAGTTCCCTTCTCGGCTTTCTTGAGGAGTTGATCTACCTTGTCGAGGTAGCCCAAGGCCGGGACCCAGTCCTTTCCGTTAAAAACCTGCGGGTCGATCGGGCCAAGAGAGGACGAGTAGTCCATGTAGATCCTGTCGCCCGACATACACAGGATTGTGCCGGCCGACATCGCGTAGTCGGGTACCACAAACGACACATCTGCATAGTGGAATCGAATAATCTCCACCATCTTTTCGACCGTTTCGGCGCTTCCACCTGGCGTGTTCAAGAACACGACGAGCTTGTCCATCGGGCGGTCGACCGCCCGCAGCGTTTCGATGAAGTCACGGAATGGCTTCGCGTACGCGGGGTGGATTTCCCCGAAGTAGAACACCACATCAGCTCCAAAGCGATCCTCGAGATCTGACAAGTGCTTGGCGAGCGTGTCCTTGATCGTTGAGTCGAAGACTTGCATTCGTGATCCTATGGTCGGGACAGCCGCCGAGCAACATCAAATTGACGCGCGGCAGCTCATTTCCTTGCGACAGCTGCGCTTCACCGCGCGTCGTATGGCGACCCCAAAGACATACAACGTATGCTTCGTTGCCATCGGCGCTGCGTAAGTATCGCGCCGTACCGCCGCAAGCTATATAGGCGCCTTGAGCTCGCGGATATGTTCGTTGATCTCGTAACGACCAAGCACGTGCTCCGGCATCACCTCGGCACCGGCGATGTAACTCACGCACTCAGGCGTACCGCACAAGCAGCCGAACGGCTC
>JAYSVL010000302.1:0-5292 GCA_043718595.1 Gemmatimonadaceae bacterium | reverse complement strand
CTCGCGGATTTGGGCGCGGAAGTCATCAAGGTCGAGCCTCCTGGTGGCGACAAAACCCGTCGCCTGCCGGGATTGGGCCAGGGGTTTTTTCGCAGTTTCAATCGCAACAAGAAAAGCGTTGTTCTGGCGATCGAAACACCCGAAGGCCTAGCGCAAGCGAAGGCGCTCATCGCTTCAAGCGATGTCATGATTGAAAACTTTCGCCCGGGACAGATGATCAAGGCCGGGCTGGGCTACGACACGCTGTCGCACGTGCAGCCGCGTTTGATCTATGTATCACACAAAGGCTTTCTGCCCGGACCCTATGAACATCGGCCGGCGCTCGACGAAGTCGTGCAGATGATGGGGGGGTTGGCGTACATGACCGGCCCGGCGGGTCGGCCGCTGCGGGCCGGCAGCAGCGTCAATGACATCATGGGCGGCATGTTCGGAACAATCGGTGTGCTGGCGGCGCTGCGCGATCGCGACCGCACGGGTCGCGGACAGGAAATCCAGAGCGCCCTGTTCGAAAACTGCGCCTTTCTGATGGCGCAGCACATGCAGCAATATCAAATGTCGGGCGAGCCGTTGCCGCCGATGCCGTCTCGTGTGTCGGCGTGGAGTGTGTACGACGTGTTTACGTTAGCCGAGGATGAGCAGCTTTTTATCGCGGCGACAAGCGATAAACAGTTTCAGACCTTGTGCGATGTCATTGGACGCGCAGACTTGGGCGTTGATCCGTCACTGGCCACGAATGCCCAACGAGTCGTCGCGCGACCACGGTTGCTCGAGACACTCGGCGCGACGCTGCGCTCGCAGCACAAGTCCGACTTGATGGCGCGACTCGATGCGGCTGGTTTGGCGTATGCACCGATTCTTCGCCCGGAGGAGCTGCTCGACGATGTGCATCTGAAATCGAGTGGCGCGCTGGCGCCCATGGCCACGGACGACGGAGGGACGACCCAGGTCGTGCTGTTGCCCTTGATGTTGGGTGGCCGACGGCTTGGGGTGCGGTCGGCCCTGCCCAAGGTGGGCGAGCATGACGCGGAAATTCTCGCGACGCTGCCGTCATGACGCCCTCGTTCGTGTCGCTCATTCCCGGCAAACGGGTGCTGTTTCTGACCAAGGATTCGGAGCTGATCCGTCAACAGCTGTTGGGCGAGCTCGACCTGACCATGGACGACCTGCAAGTCGGCGATCTGTTAGACGACATCAATACCGACATGATGACGCCGGCCTGGACCTGTTTCGATCATGAGCCAGCGCAGATTGCCCGCAATGCCTACGCGGGGCTGATTGTTGGCGGCCAGCGGGTGTTTGCCGAAAATGCCCTGCGGGATGGCAACTTCGAAGTGATCGTCTCCGGCTTGCGCAAAGGCACCGGCTCATCACGCGAAACCGCAGTGCAGGCTGAGAAATGGAGCGGCATCCGCATCGCGATCGCCGCCTCGTTTGCGCCCATTCACGCACGTAATAATCTGTGCCAGGGCGTGTTGATGGCTGATCACGCGGTGCTGCGGCGCTTGCAGGCGGGTGAATCGGTGCCGCTGGAGTGCTTCATGACCGGGCGCGATTCGGTTGAGCGCGACATGATTGCGGCGGGCGGACTCTTCGCCTATTCGCGCGAGCTCACAGCACGAGCGGTTAAGCCGCCGAGTTTGCCAGTGCGTGACTCGCGGCCACTGACACTGGCGGAGAAAATTCTCGAACATCACCTGGTCGAGCCGACTACACGCGGGCAGTTGCGCCCGGGCGATGCCGTGGTGGTTCGCGTCGACAGCGGCTACTCGCACGACTACACCTCGGCGCAGGTGCATTATTTCCTGCAGGAGCAATTCGGCGAGCACTATCGAGTGGCGAACGCCGAACGTTTTGCCGCGTTCGAAGATCATTTGGTGTACGCGGACGACGTGCCGCAGATGCGGCCTTTCGCTGCCAAGATCGAGCGGTTGCGCGGCCTGCAGCGGGAATTTCAGCGCCATACCGGCGTGGTCAACTACGCCGCGAACAACGGTGTGTCGCCCGGCATTTGCCACCAAGTGGCGCGCGAAACGCTCCTCGAGCCAGGAGATTTCGTGCAGGCCACGGACTCGCACACCTGCATGGGCGGCGCCAGCAACGCGCTCGCCTGGGGCGTGGGCGTGACCGAATATTCTGCGCTGCTGCACAGTGGCGTCACGGCGATAACGGTTCCGGAGTCGATCCGCTTCGAACTGCACGGACAAATGGCGCCTAACGTCACCGCCAAGGACGTCATGCTGCACATCTTGAGCAGCTTCGCTCGGCGCGAGCAGACCTTGAATCGGGTGATGGAGTTTGGTGGCCCGGGGCTAGCGCAGTTGCCGCTCGATGAGCGCGCGACCATGGCGAACATGGCGACCGAGTGTGCGGCGCGCACTGGAATTTTCGAGGCCGATGATGCGTTGTTCGCCTGGCTGTCCGCGCAGCGTCCGCAGGCGGATCCGGACCGGTGGCGGCAGCGGGCCGTGGCAGCCGACCCAGGCGCACACTACGATGGCGGCGTTCACGCAATCGACCTCGGCGCTATTGAACCCATGGTCGCCACACCAGGCGACCCGGATCGCGGCATTCCCTCGGACCCCGGCAACGGGGCGCGCGTCGCCGATATCGGCGTGGTTGCGATCGACATTGCGTATGGTGGGTCGTGTACCGCCGGCAAAGAGACTGACCTCGACTTGTATGCTCGCGTGGTAGCACAAGCGCTGGCGGCAGGGCGACGGGTTGCGCCGGGCGTGAGGTTCTTTATTCAGTATGGTTCGGTTGCGGTGCAGGCCTATGCGCAGCGCCGCGGCTACGTGAGCTTGTTTGAACGCGCCGGTGTGCAGGTCATTCAGCCAGGCTGTGGCGCGTGTATTGGTTGTGGCCCGGGAACCTCGGCGCACAAAGACGAAGTCGCCGTGTCCGCCATCAATCGCAATTTTAAGGGGCGCTCGGGACCCGGTGCGCTGTGGCTCGCCTCACCGTTGACCGTGGCTGCCAGCGCCTTCGAAGGCCGCATCACGGCGTGGACCGAGGACCTGTGGACCGCGCGCCGTGACTGAGCCACTCGTTGTCCTGTTGTATTCAACGCGATTCATTCCGCCGGATGTGCTGTCGTTCCTGACTGCTAGCGTGCCGTCTGGATTCCGCTGGCAACCGGTGGAGCAGAGTGCACCGCAGGCCGTGCGCGCTCAGGAGTTTGCCGCCGCCGACTATATCTTTGCGTATCCAGGCGATCCGACCCGCAGCGAATTGGCGAACGCGCCGCGCCTGAAACTGTTTCAGTTGCTCAGCGCCGGTCACGATTGGCTCGATTTGCCACTGTTTCGCGAATTGGGCATTCCGGTGGCGAGCAACGATGGCGCCAATTCCACCAGCACCGCCGAGCACGCCCTGTTACTGATGCTCGCCCTGCTCAAGCAGCTGCCTTTGCACCACACTGCGACGATGAGCGGCGAGTGGCTGGCGATGCAGCAGACGCTGCACATGCGCGAATTGCGCGGCAAAGTGGTCGGCCTGGTGGGATTCGGCCGCATTGCTAAGCTGCTTGCCCAGCGGTTGCGCGCTTTTGAGGCGACCGTGCTCTACACAAAGGCGACACGAGCTGCTGCTGACGAAGAGCGCGCGCACCAGGTGCAGTATCGGCCGCTCGATCAGCTGCTGGCCGAGAGTGACATTGTGAGCTTGCATGCGCCGCTGACTGCCGCAACCCGCGGGCTCATTGATGCGCGCGCGTTGTTGTGCATGCGCAGAGGGGGCTGGCTGGTCAACACGGCCCGCGGCGCGCTGGTCGACGAAGCGGCGCTGGTCGATGCGCTGCGAACGGGTCACTTGAGCGGCGCGGGCCTGGATGCCTTTGCGCACGAACCTCTGGCGATGGACTCGCCGCTGCTGCAACTGCCCAGTGTGGTGCTGACGCCGCACATCGCGGGCGTGACGCGCGATGCCTGGGTGCATCGGCTGGCGCAGGCCTGGAGCAACGTGCAGCGAGTGCAGTCCGGCATGCCGCCGTTGTCTCGCATTGCCTGACGGACGCGCCGCGCAAACAGCGGCATGCCGTAGTCCCCCGCTGGGCCACTGTTGACGCGGCTCCGTGCACGTCGGCACCTTCTCCGGATGCCTATCATTTCTTGCTTCCGCAGATCGACTCGCGATGCCGTGCGCATCGTGCCGGCGCCTATCGCTATCACGCCGATCGCCGCCTCGCGTTTCACCACTGCGCCGTGCACGATTGCGCGTCGCGCTATGGCGCGCGTTGCGCTCGCCGCGCTTGTGCTCACACCAAGCACCGGCACTCTTGCCCAAACGCCAACCGCGCTTGTTCAGCGTGCCGTGAACGCGATGGGTGGTGACGCGGCGCTACGCGCACTGTCCAACACCACGTATGAGTTCAACGCGGCGGTGTTTGGCATCGGGCAAGAGGAAACACCCGCCTCACCAGCGCGAGCGACACTGTCATTCGGACGACTGGTCACCGACTATCGCGGCATGCGCCGAATCACCAGTCAGGAATCGCGCGCCGTTACGGGCCTGATCACCAAACAGCGTCGCGCGCTGGCCAATGGCATCGGCATGACCGAGACCAACGGCGTGCAGACCGCCGACGCGCCGCTTGCCGTGGCCGCCGCGATGGCCGACGTACAATTGCTGCCGGACCAATTGCTGCGAAGTGCAGTCGACAACCCGCGAGCGCTTTCCGCGTTGGCAACGCGACGGTTTCGCGGTGAGACGATGGATGGAGTGCGCTACGCCAACGGCGCCGACACGGTGTCGCTGTGGTTCGACCGGCTGAATGGGTTGTTGGTGGTAGCGGAACGCATCACCGATGATGGCGTGCTTGGTGATCGACGCAATACGGCGATGTACACACGCTGGGCCGACGCTGGTGGAGTGAAGTTGCCGCGTGAGATTGACTCCGAGGCCAATGGCCGCCTCGTGCAGCACACCGTAATCACGTCGGCCGTCACCAACACACCGCTCGACGATGCGGTGTTTGCGATTCCGGATTCGATCGCGCGACGAGCCGTGCGCGGACCGGCCGCTCCGGCGGCCATTGTCGTCACGCTCGCGGAGATTGGCGCGAACGTGTGGCGTGCGGAAGGACAGACGCACCACTCGTTGATTGTCAAACAAGGCAACGGCTTGCTTGTCGTCGAGATGCCACAGAGTAGTGCGCGCTCGAAGGCCGTGCTCGATACCCTGCGATCGCGTTTTCCCGGCGTACCTGTGCGTGTCGCCGTCAATACGCATCATCATTGGGATCATTCGGGCGGCGTGCGCGAGTACATGGCGCAGGGTATTCCCGTGGTGACA